>JAEZWY010000013.1 GCA_023442905.1 Bacillota bacterium
TATTTAGTTTATTCTAAATTCTTAACATAATCAATAAATTCATGATAATTATTAAATTTTGGTTGATTATATTCTAAATCTTGAGCGAAAGACACAATATTATCACCATTCGCTCGGACATTAACACCTAGTTCTCGAAGCCCTTCTAAATTACCAGAATAATAAAGCGGATAAAAATCCCCCATTTGGCCTATTTCAGGATAAAATCCAGTAGCTTTGAAATATTCTTTTGCATAAAAAACGGCTTCAGATAATAATTTACCTTGTCTCTTTTCAGCATGTGTATTTAAATCAGTAATCACTCTAGCTAGATTTCCAGCTACCACCACATTACTAGGTACATTACCACTAACTACTGCTCCAGCACCGATGATAACATTATCACCGATTGTAGCACCTGGTAGAATTATAGATCTAATACCAATAAATACATTATCACCGATTACAGTTTTTTTCGCACTTGTAACGGTTGTTCCACCATTAGCTAATCTGAATACTGAACTAGAATAATCATGCATCAAAATTTGAGTATCTTTTGTAATTTTACAATAATCTCCAATACTCAATAGGTATGGCCTATTTACATCTATCTGTGTTGATATAGGATCAAAGAAATATGTTCCTTCTCCTACCTCAACTCCTTTGGATTTTAAGTAACTAGTATATTTTTCTGAACTATATTTATTTGGAAAAGCAATTCTAAACAAAAATTTTCTAATTTTTAAAACTAACTTCATTTACTTTTCCTTTCTTTTTGACTAATTTTAATCCAGAAGTAAACATAGATAATCAGATACACAGCAAGATAAGCTAAAGAGTATGTAATAAAGAATGGTTCAGGTTTTGAAATTGCTAATATATTAAATAGAAGAGTTAGGATTATAGATATTGACATCAATGCACCATTAACTAAAATACCTAATTTTGTCTTATTCACGATATAAATTGTTCCCATAATAGGTGTAACAATAAATCGAGCTAGGAATACAGGTACTAATAATTGCAAATATGTTCCTGCAATACCCCACTCTGCACCAAAGAAAATTCCAAAGAACCAAGGTGCAATAACTGCTAAGACTATACCTATTGGAAATGCAATACTAAGTAGCATTGTAGACGTCTTCTTAAATGTATTATACACATTCCCAGTATTTTTATACTCTAATGTAGCCTCTTTTAAATATACTTGACGAAGTGAGTTACCAATAACAGTAATCGGTACACCTATCAATCTATTTGCTAATGAATAATAACCTGTTACTTCTGAATTATACAGAAACGAAATCATAATAGGTAGTAATTGTGTAGAAGAAATACTTAATAACTCTGCAGGAAAAGCGTATTTAGGATATTCTGCATACTGTTTAAAAGTGCTAACCAATTCTTTCAAGTTTGGTAGTTGGATTTTATATTGGACTTTTATAATCATATATACAACAACCGCAACATAAGATAATAAATTACCAACTATTAATCCCATATATCCAGTATTAAAAAATACTAGCCCTATTTGAGCTACACCCATTACTGCGACTTTCGCAATAGATACAATTGTCATATCTCTGTATCTTTGCTCACTAAGCAAGGCTTGGAAGAAGGTTTCATAAGCACCAATAAACCACATAGAGATTGGAAGAACCCAGAACCAATGAGGAGATTCAACACCAAAAGTCGCATTCAATTCATTAGGGAAAATTAAAGCTATTATTCCTATAGCAACTGCAAAGAATGAAGAAGTACTTAAACTTAGTTCTGTTAATCTACTTCTCTCGTTATTTTTATCTGTCATTGCGATTGGTGTCTGTAATCTAAGCGTCGCAAATACTGCTCCAATCAGCAAAAAGGAATTATAAATAGAATTTACACCAAACTCTGAGGGTGAGTATAATCTAGTTAAAACAGGAGAAAGTAAAAAAGAAATCACCTGAGCAACCGCTGTACCACTAAATAGTACAGAGAAATTTTTAATCAACGAATCTTGCTTCGCTTTGTTAATTAAATTTTTTATAGCATTCATTTACTATTTCTCCTTGATTAGTTTCTTAATATGTTTAATTAAAAATTTAAACGCATCGCGTGTAAATTTAATAGGACGTTCTTTTAAATTAGTTGCTAATACATTTAATCCTAGCTTATAGTTATTGTGATTAATGTGATTCCAAAAGGTAGATGCATAGTGTTTACTATATATATCATCCTTTAATCCTGGAGAAGCTGCATCTAACTCCGCAATTTTACTTTCAAACGTTTTGAAGTAAAAAGCTTTTAGCTCATCTAACCTTTTACCATACATTCTATTTTCACCCTGATTTTTACCACTATCCAGCAAAATCTCTGATATATATCCGATAGTATGATTATCAAAAAATCTGAGCATAATCTCATAATCCTGATGTCTTTTGAACGATTCATCAAAGCCATTTAAATTTTTAATCGCTTGACGTTTAAACATTATACTTGATGTCATTGGTGTGTAATCCATTAATAGTAGTTCCTTAGTTAAACTACCTGCATATTCTGGATATATATCCACATTATCTTTATTCCAACCACAATATACAGCATCAAAATTAGGGATATCTTGTAAAAATTTTATTTGTTTTTCTATTTTATCGGCTCGAAATTGATCATCATCATCAAGGTAACAAATATATTGACCTGTAGAATGTTGAAATCCAGTATTTCGTGCTGCAGAAGCATTTATATTCTGCGTATGTTGAAGATAGTGAACTCTACTATCTTCAACATTTCCCATTAATTCAGATGTTTGTTTACGTGAATCTGTATCAGGATCATTATCATCCACAACTATTACTTCAATATTTTTATGTGTACTATTTAGCACTGATTGAACAGCTGCCATTAATGTATCCGGTCTTCCATACGTTGGGATAATAACAGATACTAATTCGTTGTTATCCAAATCATCACCTACTCATTTGCTTTCATTAAAATTTTATTATGATAATTAGCTATTTCTTGTCTTAATTGATCATCGCTTCTACTCTCTCTTATAGTTAATGGCCGCCATTGAAAATCTTGAATATTATACGGATCAGTTACCATAAATCCTGCAAATACTACGATAAACACTGAAACTACGAGGATACGAGTTAGATATCCAGAGAATAAACGTAACATGTTGATACTTAGAGCTAAAAAGACAATCTCAAATATCTTAAAGTAAAAACTTACTCTCATGAACGGTGCAAATTGGAAACTAGCTCCGTAGAAAAGCATGTACCAAATTAACCCGTTAAATAACATTTGCATTTCTTTAGTACTTTTTACTTTCATGTTCCAAATTACAAACATTATTATTACCATCATAAAATAAAACTTAAAGTAATGAAAAATACTTAAATTTACATTGAATATGCTATCAACATATCTTGAATAAGCACTAAATAATGGTAATTTAAAGATCATTGATACATTAAATAAAGGTAATATGGAAGCGAGTAGCAGTCCATATAAGGCAGTTACCTTATTGAATTTTACTTTTAAAAATAGGAATGGCACTACAAAGAATCCTGAGATATGAAACAGCCCGCCCACAATGCTAGTGAAAATAGCTGTTTTATACTTATTTTGATAAGCATAGTAAAATGCATTAATAAAGAAACTAATTGCCATAAACTGTCTTACTTGAGACATTTGCGCAAAGTATATCTCTGAAAACATATAAATATATAAGACTAACGATACATTTGATTCTAGCTTTTTGATGAATCTAAAGTTATTTATTAGTGTGATCAATAATGTAACAAAAATAAACAAACCGAAATAAAGATTTAGACCAGCAAACAACTCTTGTAGACCAAAGTATAAAGGTTCTCTACCAATATGGCTTCTAAGATAATAACCTAAGTAATTTGGAAAGTCAGTTCCAACCATCCAACGTTGTCCGAAAACAAACAAGGAATATATAAATGTTGATTTGAGGAAAAAATCTTCGTTCTTCCGTAAATAACTAATTAAAAATAGGACATTTACAGCTATTATATGAACAATCCAAATCATGAAATTCCTCCCTTTAAATTATTCGTTGACTTGAATAATTTTAAGTGAAAGATTATCCAATTTCATTAATTTCATTTGAGTATTAAACCATTTTCTAGAAGTTTCATTAGGTAATACTACCATGATTACTTCAGTAGATTCTGTCGTAAGATTTTTCACACTATCATCTGCTATATTGGGAATCACTTTAAACTCATTTTCGCTAATTTTTTCTTGGATATCAGAAACATTTAAACCTTTACCATTTTCAGAAAGAATTACCTTATTTTTAAAATAAGGGAAATTAACAAAATTAGCAATTTCATCAGAATTATTTAATTTCTCATCGTAAATCATAAAATCTAAACTATCATCAATTGCATAACCGAAGGCATAATTTAATTTTTTTCCGAATAAAGCATTGATTAAAGCTAATCCAATACCCACTACAATACCTAAAATAATACCAATTACAGCATATTTAATTAGGGATTTTATTGAAATACCTGTTTCTTCCTCTTCTTCATCAATTTGTTTATCCTTAACATTGTATGGACCATCAAATACATACAAATTGTCTTCATCTACAAATGGAATTGAAGAAAGTTTTCCGTAATAATAAGCCGCAAGTTTTTCGTTTAGTGATTTATCATCTGAGGATGCCACAAAAGTTAGTAAACCCGTACTGTTACTTTGAGTTACTGAAATAATCTGAGATTGTTCCATTAGCTCAGCTGGTAAAAAGTTAGATAATAATTGTTGATTTTTTTCATAATTCTCCAGCTCAATTTGTTTTAGATCTATACCAGCATCTGAATTAAGCTTCTCTAATACATTTGGAGAGCGGAAATATTCTTCAATAATCCCCTCATTCGTGTACATATTCCCTTCTGCATCTTCGATGTAAAAGTCGAATGCTACTGCGGTTTCAATCGCTTCTTCTTCTAAAGCTTCCATACCCTCTGGCGCATTATTAGAAGAACCTGTCATAAAGGCACCAAGTCCACCTAGTACCAAAGCGAATATTATACCAAAAATTGCGATGATCTTGATATTATCTTTTAAAAATCGTTGAATTTCTATCCAAAGCTGCATCTTTCTACTCCTTATTATTTATATCTTTTTTTATATTCCCTTTTTCCACTATACATTTTTCTAATTGCACCCCACATAGTCGAATCTTCTTTATATTCAGAATATTTTCTTAATGCAAATTGTAATATGAGTAACCAGTAAAATTTATTAGTCATATTATAATACCGGGCACCAATTGCTTTAAAGTGTTTTTCATCATAACCTCTATGCCAAGATGAGTCACTAATGTCTACTAGACCTATTTCAATAGGTAAGTATAAAATTTTTAACCCTTTGCTTAAGGCCGCATAGAGAAAGGTACTTTCTTCCCCATTTGGAAAGTCAGTACCTGCACCTATATTCTCATTGAAAAATATATTATTATCTATGATGCTTCTACGTTTAAATGTTATTTCAACAGAAGATATTTTCATTGAAGAAAGATAGTTCTCCCAATGCGGTTCTGTTCTAAAGGTTTTTTCCCGTTTTGAATTACCGAATCTCTTCACTTGAAAAGCAATGATATCAGCTTCAGGATTTTCTAAATAAGCCTTCTCAATCACTTCAGCATAATCACTATGATATTTCATATCGTCATCGGCGATTACACAGATATCTGCTGTTGCGTTTCTTAAAGCCAAATTTCGACTCTTACTCAACCCTGTTTCAGGTGTAGAAAATATTTTGTTGGTATAGCCATTTTTTTCAATCTCTACGTAATTCTCAAAGGTCCTTTGATTGACAATCACTGCATCAGTACTTAGATTTAACTCTTCTATAATTTCAAAATCAGTACGATCCATCGTGGCAACAAGTGTTTCAATTTTCATGCTTATACTCACTCCCTAGATCCTTCATTAAATTCTACGTAAAATTGAATTAATCACATAATGACAGAAATAGTACACGGCTTTTAAAAAAGGCAGTTTTTCTAGACGATAATAGGTGTTCCAAGTTCTTTTTAATGCTTGAATCTTATTATCCGAAAGCGACCCCGTTCTAATTCTATAGCGATTAAGAGGTTCATCAAGTAAATAAGCAGCTGGATAATTTCTCAAAATTTGTAACCAGGTTGCAGTATCTTGTCCTTTACGAACTAAAGGCATTCTAAAATCACCGACCAGCTCACGATCAATACATACGGTACTACATGCTATTGCTGTATTCTTCAATAAGCCCGCGTAGTTTAATTTTTTAGGTAACTTAGGCGAACTTTTCTTAAGTTCGCCTTTCTCATCCATAAACTCAAAATTAGTATAAGTGAAACCATAATTATTATCACTCATAAAACAGATTTGTTTTTTCAATTTATCTTTATGCCAGACGTCATCACTATCAATAAATGAAATATACCTACCAGTGGCAAGCTCAATTCCTTTATTTCTAGCTACTGCAGCCCCAGAATTTTCAGAAAGTTTAACATATTTTATCCTTGAATCAGAAGAATATTTGTCAATTACCAACTTACTGTTGTCTGTTGAGCAATCATCTACTAATATCATCTCAAAGTTTTTATATGTTTGATTTATAACTGAATCAATTGTATCTGCTATAAAACTCTCAGCATTATAAACTGGTGTAATAATTGAAACTAATGCATCTTGATTCAAATTGTCCAATCCCATCTATTAATTTTCGTTAAATAAATCTCTAGTAAATACTTTTGATCTAACTTCTTCTAGTTCTTTAGCATCTCTATTAGAAATAATAACATCAGCTTCTTGTTTAAAGCTCTCAAAATCATTATTTACATTTAATCCATTAAATGAAGTATCTTTAACAGTAGGTTCATAGATAACAATTTCAATACCTTTTTCTACCAATAAATTAATAATCCCTTGAACTGCAGATTCACGGAAATTATCAGAATCCTGTTTCATTGTAAGACGGTAAACACCGACTACTTTCGGATTTTTGTTTGCAATTTCTTCTGCGATAAACTCTTTTCGAGTATCGTTTGAGCGAATAATAGCCCCCATCAGTTCATTAGGTATATCCTTATAGTTCGCATATAATTGTTTGGTATCTTTCGGTAAGCAGTAGCCACCATAACCAAACGACGGATTATTATAAAAGTCTCCAATTCTTGGGTCTAAACTAATACCTTTTATAATCGATTGAGCATTTAAACCTTTAGAAGCAGCATATGTATCTAACTCATTAAAGTAAGAAACTCGCATTGCTAAGTATGTATTGGCAAACAACTTAACCGCTTCTGCTTCTGTCGGATCCATAAAGAGAACCTCTATATCCTCTTTTATAGCGCCTTCAACAAAAATAGGTGCAATTTTTTGAACAAAATCAGCTGTAGAACCATAGATTATTCGACTTGGGTAAAGATTATCATATAACGCTTTTCCTTCACGTAAAAACTCTGGTGAGAAGAAAATTTTATCTGTTCCATATTTTTCTTGCATTTTGTTTGTAAAACCAATTGGAATAGTTGATTTGATCATTACTGGTACATCAAGCTTCATCTCTTGAGTCTGAGCAATTACTGCTTCAACTGTACTAGTATCAAATGAATTAGTATCAACATCATAGTTAGTAGGTGTCGCGATAATTACTAACTCAGTATCTTTGTATGCTTCTTCAGCATTAGATGTTGCTTTGAAATTTAATTCTTTATTTTGTAGAAAATCACTTATGTAGTCATCTTTAATATGTGATTTCCCTGAATTTAATATTTCTACGATATTGGGATTGATCTCCAACGCCTTTACATTATTATGTTGTGCTAATAACATTGAATTTGCTAACCCAACATATCCTTGTCCCACTACTGTTATGTTCATTTCATTATCTCCCTATCTTAAATATATGTACTTAACATCATAACATAATGATATTAGGTATCATTTAAATATACAATTAATAATTATTTCTTAATAATTACTTTTTAAATTCTACCATGACTAATTGCAACATTTAAACATTTTATCCTAAGAAATACTATTCTGACCTAATATTAGCTATTTATCATTCAAAAAAACCTATAGACGGCATTTTCCTAATTCGTCTATAGGCCTTTATCTGGTTATTTAGTCTTTAAACATTGTACCTAGTGTTAGTTCAAATCCTTTAGCGAATGATGGATCTTTTTGTACTTTAATCAATGATTGGTATTCGAAGTCGATTTCGCGGTCCGGTGTATCAGACTCACATAATACAGCAATCCCTGCACATGTTGAGTTGAATTCTTTTAACATTGAATTCATCCCGGTAATCGTCCCTCCACCATTCAAGAAGTCATCAATTACTAGTACGTGCGAACCTTGTGGTAGTGAAGACTTTGTTAATTCCATTTTTTCTACGCGGGTTGTCCCTTTTGTAGCGTAGTTAATAGAAACCGTTGAGCCTACAGTTACCTTCGAGTCACGACGCACAATAACGAATGGAATGTTCAAGTATAGTGCAACCATTTGTGCGATTGGCACACCCTTTGTTGCAATCGTCATGATGGCTGTTGCTTTTGATTCCGCATAATAACTTGCAATAATCTTACCAATTTTACGTAATTGATCTGGGTCACTTAATAGGTCTGTTAAGTAGAAATAACCACCTGGCAAAATCCGATCATCTGCGGCTTCTAATTGGTAAATCAAGTTTTCAACTTCTACAACTGCTTCTTCTTCTGACATCATTGGAATATAGATTACACCACCAGCAGCTCCAGCTACAGTTTCGATTCTTCCAAATCCACTTAATTCAAATTGTTCTTTTAAAATTGTCAAATCTTCAGAAATGGATGATTTCGCTGATTCGTAACGTGACACAAAAAACGTTAACGACACCAACTTGTGTGGGTGGGATAATAAATATTGTGTCATGTCCACTAGTCGCGGGCTACGTTTGATTTTCATATAGTCCAACCTTTCAAATTCTTTTTGTATTGATATTTATTATATATTGAATCTATCTAATATGAAAGGAAAATTTGTGATAATGTTCGTTTATTTTTTGTAAAACATAAAAAAATGAGCTAATTCATATATGAACTAACTCATTTTCTAAACATTCGTAATTAGCCTTTAGTTATTTTAAGAAAACCACTCTCAATAATAAACAATATTACAAATATCCCTACAATAGTTGCACCTGGGGGCGTATCTAGGTAATAAGACGTTGTCAGTCCCGTAAACATCCCAAACATAGCAATAATGATTCCCACTATGATGACTGAATCAAAGTTTTTCATTAGTCGAAGTGCAATTGCGGCAGGCATAACAATGATCGCAGATACCAATAAGGAACCGGCAATTGGCATAATCAAAGCAATCGCCATACCTGTAATAATTGAAAAAATAACTGAAATAAATCGAACAGGTAGGCCTGCAGTATAAGCTGTATTTTCATCAAATGATATTAAATATAAAGGTCGTTTAAAAATTAAATAACCAGCTAAAATAAAAATCGCTAAACCGACTAGAATATATACTTGTAAAGATGACACCGTCACAATTGAACCAAACAAGTAAGCATTAATGGATGCTGCTGAATCCACCTGATTTAGCAGTAGTAAGGCTAAGGCCATACCGCCCGACATCATCATAGCTACTGAAATATCAGAATAATTGGCATAGACCACGCGTAAATACTCTAAGATTAAAGCTGCTGCTGCTACAAATAAAATTGTTGTAATAGTTGGCTCTACGCCAAGTAAATAACCAAAAGCAACCCCAGCTAAGGAAATATGGGCTAAAGTATCCGCCATTAATGATTGCTTACGCATAATTAATAGTAAGCCTAGAATTGGGGAAATAAATGAAATAGCCGTTGCAGCTATGAATGCCCGTCCCATGAACTCATACTGAAACATCTCCACGGCGAATTCTCCTCTCTTACTAAATGTATCCTTTTATCATAATAATCATCCAAAATATTGTCGTCATGAGTCACCATTAAAATAGCTTTCCCATGCTTTTCTGTATTGTGACGTAATAGTTCATAGAAGGCCGCACGAGAATTCTTATCCATTCCAGTAGTGGGCTCATCTAAAATAAATAAATCAGGGTCAGTCGCAAAGACACGGGCTAATCCTACCCGTTGTTTTTGTCCTCCAGAAAGATCACCAATTTTTTTATTTCGTTGTTCTTCCATTCCTACTGATTTTAAAGCTCTCTCGATATGTAATTTGTCGTTCTCATCTAGTTTTTTAAACCAACGATCTTGTTGGAAACGACCAGACGCTACGAACTCATACACTGTACTTGGAAAACCAGCATTAAAGCTGTTTAAGGTTTGTGGCACATAGCCTACCTGTAATTTTTGCCCAGCTGCATTGGTTTTAGAGATCTTGGCGGATCCTTGGTTAGGTGATAAAAGTCCAAGTATATTACGTAATAAGGTTGATTTTGCTGCCCCGTTTTCCCCAGTTAGGATGACAAATTCTCCCTGGTCTACAGTAAAAGAAATATCATTTAATACGGGTTCGTTGTCCCAGGAAAAACCTAAATTCTTTACCTCTATATAGTGCATCGTATCCCTCCTTCTTCTATATTTAAATTTCTCATCGAATACCTTCTGCTAAACTCTCTAAATTAGCTTTCATGATTGCAATAAAGCCGTCGCCATCTGCTGGATATTGGCTGGTATCAACGCTCTCCATTGATTGTAATTCGCCCACGCTACCGCCTACTTCTGAGGCAATTGTTGTGGCAATTTCAGTAGCACCACCAGTTTGTCCATAGATCACAGATATATTGTTTTCTTCCATATAAGAAACGATGTCTGCAATACGTTTAGGCGATGGTTCAGCTGAATCAGTTACCCCTGTAACTGCTGCTTGATGTAAACCATAACGATTGGCTAAATAACCAAAGGCCGCATGTTGCGTTAAGAAGGTTTTTGTTTCTGCTGCTTCAAAAATACTTGCATATTCTTCATGGACAGCCATCATGTCGCTAGCAAATTGCTCAGCATTTTCTTGATAAGTCTCGGCATTATCAGGATCTGCTTCCGTTAATGCATTGGCAATCGTCTGCATTTCAGTTACTGCATTTACTGGATCCAACCAAGTATGGGGGTCAGTTTCATGACTATGTCCGTCATGGTCATGGTCTTCCTCTTCTGCGTGTTCTTCATCCGAGTGTGTGTCCTCTGTTGTTTCGCCTACTGTTTCGACATCACCATCGATCAACTCGATGTCTGAAGCAGCTTCAATAATCGTTAAATCTGGATTATCAATCGATTCAAGTAAGGTTGGCACAAAAGTCTCCATATCCTCACTATTATATACAAATACATCTGCTTCATTTAAAGTCGCAATATCTTGAGCACTTGGTTCATATTCATGAGCATCTGCATTTTCCATCATCACTGTTACATCAGCACTTTCTCCAACCACCGTATTGGTTAGAGCTTGCATTGGGTAAAAAGTCGTGACAATCTTCAAACTAGCATCACCATCTGTAGTTGATGACCCTTGGTTATTACTACATGCCGCTAAAAAGACAATCGCTGTTAAGGCGAGTACACCAAGTATACGTGTAAATTTATTCACATTGTTCTCCTTTTCAAATGATTATTGATATCAAAATTAAACTGAAATAAATCGTAACCGATACGATTTGACAAAAGCTAATATAGCATACTTACAAAAAGCTAGCAAGTAAAAAAGGACGAGTTTTAGCTCGACCTTCTCCCTAACATTTATTTATCTTTGAATGCTTCATTTATTTCGGGCATCACTCGCACCATATAAACTTCTTGGCAAAAACCTCTTAAAGCATTATAGATGCGCTGACCACGACTATAAACTTGTGTAAAGCCAATAATCGTTGGCCCTGAACCAGACATGGTTACCCCATCTGCACCAAAATGGCGCATTTGTTTTTTTAATTGGGCCAATTGTGGATGTTGATTAAACGTTACTGATTCTAATGAATTTCCGATCGCTGCCATAAGGTCCTCATAAGACCCAGACTCTAGGGCTGCCAATACTTTTGGTGCATTCGGTTCATAGTTTAAGCGTTCAACTTCTAATTGATTAAAAATTTTTCGTGTGGAAACTGAAATAGCCGGTTTCGCTAGGATGATCCAACATTTGGGTGCTGGTTGAATTTGGCGGATTTTTTCTCCACGACCTTCCACTAAAGCCGTTCCGCCTGCAATCGAATAAGCCACATCAGACCCTACTTGGTTCGCCAATGTCTGTAATTCATTCAAAGGCAAGTTGATATCCCACATAGTGTTCAACTTACGAAATACCGCTGCCGCATCCGTTGAACCACCGCCCAAGCCTGCTGCGACCGGGATTCGCTTCTCGATAGAGATATGCACACCCGTTTTAATTTTCCCTACTTTTTTCATTAGTTGCGCCGCTTGATAAGCATGATTGCGGTTATCCTCTGGCAAAAAAGCACGACTGGTTTCTACAATAATTTTGTCTTCTGGAATCAACTCAAAAGTAAGGTAATCTGATAAATCAATAGATGCCATTACCATTGCCACTTCATGATAGTTGTCTGAACGACGAAATAATATATCTTGAGCAAGGTTGATCTTTGCCGGTGCTACTTCTCCCTCGATCATAAGCAAACCTCCCGTCCAATATTTTTCCGTATAATTACTAATAAGTTTACCAAAAATATCACGGATTAAAAAGAAAAAACCACAATATCAAGCACTTCACTAGTGAAGCTAGATACTGACGGTTTTCAATGTCGTATAATATATAAATGATTTCAATCGCTTATTCGAATTCGATTTCGACTGATTCAGTTAACACATCGGAATAACTATAGCAGATGCGTTCAAATTTATTTTCCTCTTGGTCTAATTCAACCACGAAAACAGCAGGGAAAGTGTCGCTAAGCACCCCTTGGCGTTTCATCACGCGTTTACGACCAATCTGTTGTGTTAGATGGACGCGTTCACCGATTTTTCCTTCAAGTTCAGCTTTAATAGTTGCAATATTATTTGGCATGCCCTCACCTCTCTACCTTATAGTATATCATAAAATGCAAGGGAATTAAATACCATTTTTGTCTTTTATTGTCAAGAAATATAATAGCAAAAATTAGTATATTTTTAGGCCAAATAAATTTAGTCTTGGAAGACTAAATCGTGCTGATATAGGGCGTCCGCTAGGTGTCCAAAATCAGCGATTGTCAATGTCTCTGCTCGTTGTTTTTGATCAATACCAGCAATCTCAAGTGATTTCAACATCTTCTCAACAACAGCTTCATCTTTACCAAACGCTGCACGTAAGTTATTCCATATGGTCTTACGACGTTGTTTGAAGCTTGAACGCACCAAATGGAAGAAGAAGGCTTCATTCTCCACATTAATCCGTGGTTTATCTAGTTTATTTAAGGCCAATATAGCAGAATCAACATTTGGTTGCGGGTTAAAGACCGTCCGAGGTACAGTAAAGGCAATTTCTGCGTCACAATAATATTGGATAGCAACTGAAAGTGAGCCATACGCTTTGGTACCCGGTGCTGCCGTCAACCGTTCCGCCACCTCTTTTTGCATCATCAAGATAAATTGATCAAAATGGAAGCTTGCTTCAAGTAAGTTGAAGATGATTGGTGTTGTAATATAATACGGCAAGTTCGCTACTACCACTGTGCGGTCTGCAGGCGGAAATTCTGCCATTGTGGCATTCAAGTCGGCTTCCAAGATATCTTGGTGTTTAATCGTCACATTGTCATATGCACTCAAAGTATCCGCTAAAACTGGTAATAAGCGTTGATCAATTTCAAAAGCCAAGACTTCTTTCGCATTAATAGCTAAAAATTCTGTTAAAGCTCCAATACCTGGTCCGATTTCAATAGCATTAGTATTTTTGTCCACCCCTGCTACATCAATCATATGCTGGAGAATTTGTGGTTCAGTTAGGAAGTTTTGTCCTAATGACTTTTTCGCATCTAAATTGAATTTTTTTAGAATAGCCCCAGTTCTTGAAGGCGTTGCGATATATTTAAATGGTTCATTCATATTTTTCACCTATTTCTTTTGGTAATTTGTAAGTACCTCTGCCACCTGGTCTAAGGATATTTGGAAAAGGGCCAATCGTTTCGCAAGCTGTTTACCATTTACATAACCTAAATGCAGTTGACTAGATAAATATTCTCTGCGGTCTTTAGCATCCGGTGTCCCAATCAAGCGTAAAGCCATCAAATCTTTTTGTGCAATTGGTGTTAAGTCATGACTTGCTGAACTATCCGCCAACTGGTAAACATTGGCCAAGGCCTTTTCAATCGCTAGATCAGAGGCATGCTCCACCCCTAAACTACCTTTGTGATTTGGCTTACCTTCAGAGCGTTCAATAAAAGCATGTTGAACCCCTGGCACAGCATCAACAACCGCTTGCCGTATTTTCGTCCCGGAAATATCTGGATCAGTAAAGACGATCACGCCATGAAGTTCATGCGCCTTTTTGATTTCAAGCAAAGTTCTCTGGTCAACAGCAGACCCATTCGTTTCAATGGTCGTCACATGATACAAGCGTTTTAACCGTTGCGTATCTGATTTCCCTTCAACGACAATTACCTGCTTAATCACTTTCTTTTCATTTTTTGGTGTTCTTTTACTGTCAGTGATCATATCACACAACTACTTTCTCTTCACTAGCATTTGACCATCAAAATCAAGTTTGAATAAGTCTAAGGCATTTTGGAAGGTTTGCGCTTCAAAATCTGCTATAGAACTTTCGCGAGTTGCTGCCAATGTTTCTGCTACATAGGCTACAAAGGCAGACTCATTGCGTTTACCTCGTTTTGGTACGGGCGCTAAATACGGTGAGTCAGTTTCAATCAAAATCTTGTCATTTGGTACTAATTTTGCTGCTTCACGGACTTCTACCGTTTTTTTAAAGGTAGATACACCAGAAAAAGAGACATGCATACCTAAGTCTAAGAATTTCTCAGCCCATTCCGGTGTTTCTCCAAAAGAATGCATGATACCCCCAAAGTCACCCACCTTTTCTTCTTTTAAGATGTGGTAGCAATCAGCTGTCGCATCTCTATTATGGATGACAATAGGTAAATGAAATTCTCTAGCGATTGCTAGTTGACGACGGAAGACTTTTTCTTGCACCTCACGAGGACTTGTATCCCAGTAATAGTCTAGGCCAGTTTCTCCAACAGCAACTACACGGTCGTCTTCTAATGTAGATAATAAGTACTTTTCAGCTTCAGCATTATAATCAACCGCTTCTGTTGGATGCCAACCGTAGATACCAACCATATCACCATTTTCCTTAACCATTTCTTTGGCACGGTTAATCGTATTATAGTTAAAACCCACTAAAGCAAAACCTTTTACTCCAGCATGTCTCGCTCGAACAATGGTTTCTTCACGGTCATCATCAAAATCATCTACATTTAAATGTGTATGTGTATCAAATAACATATGTTTCCTTTCTTAACTTAGAAAAAGGGACTGTGACAACAGCCCCTTAATCACGTTATCATTAAGCTATTTCACTACCATTTTCTGCGTCTTCAGGCGCAAAGACTACTTGTAGTTTACCATCGTATTCAGCAGAAAGAATCATCCCTTGAGAGATTTCCCCCTTCATTTTACGTGGTTTCAAGTTTGCAATGATACAAACTTTTTTGCCGATTAAAACACTTGGATCTGAATAGAATTCACGAATACCAGATAAGATTTGACGGTGACCATTGTCACCTGCATCCAATCGGAATTTCAATAACTTGTCTGCCCCTTCAACGAAGTCGGCATCAATCACTTCTGCTACCTTGATTTCAACTTTATCAAATACATCATACTTGATTTGGCTGTCTTTAGTAGAAACTAATTCAGTTTCTTCCGGATTAAAGCTTTCTGCTTCATCTTCATCCTCACCTGGTTTTGTAGCCGCCATTTGTGCTTGAATATAAGCTACCTCTTCATCGTGGTCTAGACGTGGGAAGATTGGTTGGCCCTTTTCAACTACTTTAGCTGTTTCTAGATATAAACCAACTTTAGCATTTTCAAAACCTGCATTTTCAGCGAAATCTAAGCCTAACTGTTCAAAGATATTAGCTGGTGTTTCAACCATTACCGGTTGGATTAAGATAGCAATAATACGTAATGAATCCACTAAATGGTACATTACTGACTGTAATTTTTCAGCTTCTGCTTCATCTTTAGCTAGAATCCAAGGCGCTGTTTCATCAATATATTTGTTGGTACGTGAGATGATTTCCCAAACGTGGTCTAAAGCTACACTGAATTGTAAATCATCCATTGATTGATGGTAAGCAGTTACTTCTGATGCAATAAGTTCTTCTAATGGTGCATCAAAGTCAGTTACTTGACCTGGGTAAGCACCTACTTGACCACCTAAATACTTGTTAACCATTGAAACAGTACGGTTTAATAAGTTTCAGAAGTCATTCGCTAAGTCATAGTTAATGCGGTTGATAAAGTTATCTGGTGTAAATACCCCATCTGAACCAAATTTCACTTCACGCATTAAGTAATAACGTAGCGCATCCAAACCGTATCGTTCTACTAACATTTCTGGATATACGACATTCCCTTTAGATTTAGACATTTTACCGTCTTGCATTAGTAACCAACCGTGACCAAAGATTTGTTTTGGTAATGGTAAGTCTAAAGCCATCAACATAATTGGCCAATAAATCGTATGGAAACGAACAATTTCTTTTCCTACAAAGTGAATATTTGCTGGCCAGTATTTTTTAAAGTTTTCTGCGTCAGTATCAGGATAGCCTAAAGCTGTAATATAGTTGGCTAAAGCATCGATCCAAACATAAACAACGTGTTTAGGATTTGATTTAACCGGTATACCCCAATTGAAAGACGTACGTGAAACCGCTAAGTCCTCTAAACCTGGTTTAATGAAGTTATTGATCATTTCATTTTTACGGGTTTCAGGTTGGATAAATGAAGGGTTTTCTTCATAGTATTGTAAAAGACGGTCAGCATACTTACTCATTTTGAAGAAGTAAGATTCTTCTTTCACTAATTCAACGTCATGACCAGATGGTGCTTTACCACCGATCACTTTGCCGTTTTCATCTCTATAAACTTCTTCTAATTGTGTTTCGGTAAAGAACTCTTCATCAGATACAGAATACCAGCCTTCATATTCACCTAAGTAAATATCGCCTTGTTCGAGTAATCGTTCAAAGATAGCTTGAATCGCTTCAATATGTTGTTGGCTTGAAGTACGCATAAAAATATCATTTGAAATTTTCATTGTCTTCCATAGCTCTTGCATGCCTGCAGCCATGCCATCAACGTATTCTTGAGGTGAGATACCTTGTTCTTCAGCTTTTTGTTGAATTTTTTGTCCGTGCTCATCTGCACCAGTTAAAAACATCACATCAAAACCATTCGCACGTTTGTAACGCGCAAGTGTATCAGATGCGACAGTTGTATATGTATTCCCGATATGTAATTTACCACTTGGGTAATAAATCGGTGTAGTAATGTAAAATGTTTCTTTATTTTCAGCCACGAATGAGTGCCCCCTAATATTTGTCTATTCTCTTTCCGTAATAGTATATCATAATTCATCAGGATTTTAAGGGAGATCGTCGACATTTACGATCATCCATGTTTAGAATAAATGATAATGAGTTACGTATTTATTCAGGACAAAAACAAAGTCCCACTAAGCCTATTAATTGAGCATTACACGGTTAACGAATTGCGGTGCAAATCGGTCTACGTGACCGTAAGTAACAGCTTTCCCTGGACTTGGCGCATGTAGATAATAGCCATCTGCGAGTGCTAAGGCAACATGGTAGACCTGTCCATCTTCTTCAAAGAAATAGAGGTCACCCGGCTGTACCTGATCAAAAGTAATTCTTTCACCAAAATATTGCTGTTGGTTAGTCGTTCTAGGCATATAGAGGCCATTTTTCTTAAAAATATATTCGATAAAACCAGAGCAATCAAATCCAGACAAATCATTGCCGCCCCATACATAAGGAGTGCCGATAAGGTCGGTAGCAGTCAGAATGATTGCTTGCCTTTTAGTGCTTGTGTCGTGAATTTGGCTGCTTACTTGTTGGTCAGCTGGTATTGCACCCATGTTCACCTTACTTTTAGCAAAAATGGCTTCTGCTTGGAAGCTGGTATACATCAATATACAAATACAAGTCAACAAGAATAATTGTAGTCTTTTTATAAACAATATCATCACTCCTTTTAGATTTATGTACGTATTAACAAGGCCATCATAACAGGTCCAAACCCTTGTTACTATATGATTTACACAAGTTTTACTTAGCGTTTTAAAAGCATTTTTACGTATACGAATTCGCATAAAAATGCGCTAAAAAAAGACCTGGACTAGTGTCCAAGCCTTAGAGTGAAAATATATAATGGTTTATGCGCCTTCGATTGTGACTAAGAAGTATTTTTTCTTACCACGACGGACAACGATATATTTACCTTCAATTGCATCTGCAGCTGAGATTTCGTAGTCAACGTCTTGATTGCGTTGGCCATTGATGTAAATCGCACCGTTATTGATGTCTTCGCGTGATTGACGGCGTGAACCTTCAATTCCAGCGTCTACTAGCCAAACTGCTAAGTTGTTCGCCTCTTTTGGCATGGTTGAACCTGGCATATTTCCAAAACCTTGTTCAATTTGTTTTGCAGATAAGTCAGCAATATTTCCTGAGAATAAAGCGTCAGTAATGGTTTTAGCATCTTGAAGACCCGCATTACCATGAACGAATGTTGTCATTTCTTCTGCTAGACGACGTTGTGCTTCACGTTTTTCTGGTTCACTAGCTACTTTTTCTTCTAGGGCATCGATTTCTTCTTTGCTTAAGAAGGTAAAGTATTTCAAGTATTTCACGACGTCTGCATCGTTTTGGTTTAACCAGAATTGGTAGAATTCGTATGGTGACGTTTTTTCTGGGTCTAGCCAAATCGCACCACCAGCTGTTTTACCGAACTTAGTGCCGTCCGATTTCAACATTAGTGGAATAGTTAATCCAAAGGCTTCTGCGTCGGCACCAGCTTCTTTACGAATTAATTCTAGACCTGATGTGATGTTCCCCCATTGGTCGGCCCCACCGATTTGTAGACGTACGTCTTCATTTTCAAATAAGTGTAAGTAGTCCATTGACTGTAAAATTTGGTATGAGAATTCTGTAAATGAAATCCCTGTTTCTAAACGTGATGCCACAATATCTTTTTTAATCATCGTATTCACATTGAAACGTTTCCCGATATTACGCAAGAAATCGAGCAAGGTCATGTTTTTTGTCCAGTCATAGTTATTTACCATACGGAAATCAGCATCTTTTTCTTTTAAGAATAAGTTTTCCATTTGTCCAGCTAGTTTACGAGCATTATCTTCTACTTGTTCCATTGTTTGTAGGTTACGTTCTTCTGATTTACCTGATGGGTCTCCAATTGAACCAGTCGCGCCACCGATTAAGATCACTGGGCGATGGCCTGCAAGTTGGAATCGTTTAAGGACCATAAAAGGAATTAAGTGACCAATATGTAAAGAGTCACCAGTTGGGTCTACCCCACAGTATAAGCTGATTTTGTTGTCTTTAATATATTCTTTTAAACCTTCTTCGTCAGTTTGTTGGTTGATAGCGCCACGCCATTCTAATTCTTCAATAATGTTCATTTATTTCGCTCCTTTTACTATTTATTTAAATAAAAAAGCCCCTGCCTTAAGCTCTTCCAATTGGAAAAAGCCTAGACAGGGACGATCAATTACCGTGTTACCACCCAAATTGTTATAAACACCTGGTTTATAACCTCTCATTGTGCGTTATCGAGCACTAGCCGGCGGAATCTTTATTACTATGTGTAATTCACCATCAATCCTTGACCAGTTTTCACCCTCCACTAGCTCGCTTATTACCAGATTAATTGCTACTCCACCAATATATTGGTGCCATAGTGCATTCCTTGCACAAGATTATTTGCGTATAAAGCTTTCGCTTCTCACTGAATTCTATCAAAGTCATCCAATAAGTCAAGCAGTTTTACCGTCTTTTTTACGGTAAAATTTACCACTCTTCATGATTCCAAGCCAGACCATCTAACTGACCCTGAGCTTGAAATAAACGTTTATCCGTTTCAGCAATCTCGGCTTTTATTTTTTTTAATATAGCGATAGTTGCGTAGTCTGTTGCTGTTTCAATCGCTTCATCAATGATTGCCTCTGTCCACTTCAAATCATTTTCCATATCTTCCTTCACTCCTTATTCAACGATATAGCTATTGGCGCTACTACACTTTAACGCCAGCTTGTTTTAGGTAATTGCGCTTCAATATCACTCAAATTATCCATTTCATCCGTCCATTCTTCCGCAACTAATTTTAATTGTTCTTGTAAAGGTTGATTAAAATCATTGGCAATCAATTTTAATTGGTGAATCAACCAAGCATTACGGTCGGCAAATTTGGCTTGCGTAGGCAGCTCTAAGTATTGTCTAAAATGAACTAAATTATCTTGCTGAATGTGTTCTGGTTGATAGGAATGTTGGGCTAGAACAAATGGTGGAAGGTATTTTAAACCTATCGAACGCGCGAATGATTGATAAGGTCGTAACAATTCCGAAATAGTTACTTCTTCGCGGCCACCTGCTTGATATTGTCTCAAAGGGATACCCACTGAAATGATCACGCCAAATTCTTTTCCCTTTAAATCTTTACTATAGCTATCCATGAATGTTTTACTAAAAACTTCTTGAATAAAATCAGACACTAATCCTGGTGCTTGATACCAAAATAAAGGAAATTGCAAAAAACATCTATCTGCTTGTAGGATAGCTTCTTGATATACCCTAACATTTTCATCGGTGAATGGTCTTTCGATCTGGATAAAAGGAATGGTATCTGGTCTAGCTTCATATAAGAATTGATGGGAAGCTGATGTTTCCATTTCTGGATGACCGCCAAAGATTACGCTTGCCATTTATTCGCCAACTTTCTCTTAAATTTTTAGTCTTAATATTATATGCCCATTCTACATAAGAAAAGCAGTCTAACCAAGTAGACTGCTTTCAATTATATATTTATAGTGAAACTGGTGAATTTGGTCCAACTGGGAAGCCAAGTAGGAACCAAAGAATCGCCATAATAATCCATACTACACCGATTGCTATTGAGTATGGCAATACGTTTGACATTAAGGTACCTAAACCAGATCGTTTGTCATATTTGTATAATACTGCTAGAACAACCGGAATATACGCTTGCATTGGCGTTAACGGATTAATAATACCGTCACCAATACGGTAAAGTACTTGCGTAAATGCAGGATGGTAACCTAATAACATAAACATTGGTACAAAAATCGGTGCCAAGATCGCCCATTTTGCGGACGCTGACCCAATAAAGAAGTCTACAAACATTGATAATAGAATAAAGCCAATGATTAAGACGATACCATTCGCACTTTCAAGTAATCCTGCTCCTGAAATAGCGATAATAGTTCCCATGTTAGACCATGAGAAGTAAGCCATCATTTGACTTGAGAAGAAGATAATAACGATAAAACTACCCATATCCGCCATAGATGTAGATAACATCCGAGCTAAATCATGTGAATCTTTGATTTGACCAGTCATCTTACCGTAAACAAAACCTGGTACAAAGAACATGATTGTCATAATGACTGTAATTCCGTCCATAAATGGTGAACCGGAAATCAATGAGCCAGTTTCAGGGTTTGCCAAGAATGAATTTGGTATCAAAGCTAAAACTGCAATAATAACGATAGTCGCTAATAATGACCAGTTTGCATATTTTACTGCCTTCACTTCTTGGTCAGATAATGAACCACCTTTGTGAACAGCAGGTAATTCTTCACCCGCAAATTCAGGTTGATATTCCCCCATTTGTGGTAATGAAACCTTCGTTAATACGAAGTAAATTACAGGTACTAATACGAATGTTGATACGAAGATGAAGTAGTAGTTCATCGCAACATTTAGTTCAATATCTGGCAAAATAGTTTGTGCTGCAGATTCTGTAAATGGGAATACCAAAGCATCCGACATTCCTAACATGATATTCGCAGCAAAGGCTGCTAGTGAAGATACATAGCCTAATACCGCACCAGCCATTGGGTTTAAACCAATTTTCAAGAACGTTAACGCTGCTAATGGTGGCAATACAATTGGACCAGCATCCCCAGCAATATTGGCAATTACACCAGCAAAAATAATAATTAGTAAAATGTATTGCTTAGGTGCTTTTTCTACAACATTCGTTAAAACTGCTTCAAAGTAACCAGATTTCTCTGCCATCCCTACCCCAAGCATAATGACTAATACAGCTGATA
This sequence comes from Bacillota bacterium, assembly GCA_023442905.1. Classification (GTDB taxonomy): domain Bacteria; phylum Bacillota; class Bacilli; order Lactobacillales; family Aerococcaceae; genus Aerococcus. The sequence goes on from JAEZWY010000013.1 coordinate 22,328, forward strand.
AAGCGGGGAAACCTGCAAAGTTAGTCCCAGCTTCTGATATCATGCGGGCAAAGTATTCACCAGTTAGTAAATTATTAACAGCAACTACTGAATTGTCTACCGGATTTACAACCGACACCCCTAACATACTCATCACCCATGATGCTAGGATAACTAATATACTCAGGTAAATAAAAATCATAATCGGTGATGGCATTTTGTTACCTACACGTTCAATTCCGTTAAGAATACGGAGTAACCGTGATTCTTGTTGTTTTTCTTCCACTTATTTCATCTCTTTTCTTATTGTAATTCTTGCCTATCTTTTCACTATTGTTTTA
>JAEZWY010000028.1 GCA_023442905.1 Bacillota bacterium
CGCCATAAATTAACTGTCTCATTTCTGGTGTATACTCGTCCGACAAGGTTTGCGTGTAGAAAGGTGGCAAGACCCGCAAACCCTTATCATGGCCATCTTTCATGAATTCTAGCAAAATGGTTTTCGCTTCTTTACCTGGTTTCGGATAGATAAATTGCAGCCGTTTCAAAGTCAAATGGTATTGGTTACCTAAAACAATCAACTCACTCAACCGCTCAGGCCTATGGACAATATATAATTTACCACGGTTACGTAGGACAAACTGAGCCTGCTGGAAAATGTCTTCCGCTGTCATCGCCACTTCATGGCGGGCCAAGGTTTTAGCATCCAATAAGTTGACCTTAGATTCATCGTATTTCTTGAAATAAGGTGGATTACAAGTCACGACATCTACAGAATCCTTTTTAAAATGGTCACTAACCGATTTTAAATCCATCTGGTGAACCGTAATTTTGTCCACCAAGTCATTATGTACCATCGACCGCTTGGCCATGTCTGCTACTTGAGGTTGAATTTCAATCCCATGAATCTGGGTTTTATCACTCGTTTTAGCCGACAGTAATAAAGGAATCACCCCATTACCCGAACAAAAATCAATGACCTGTTTCACCCGGCTCGAAGACACTTGGGCGAAATGCGCCAATAAAATTGCGTCTACTGAAAAGGAGAAGGTCAGGTCACTTTGAATAATTTCAAGATTTTGCGGAATTAAGGCATCCAACCGTTCGCCTGCTTGTAATAAGGGTGTCTCCATTAGCCTTGATTCCCCTCACCAGCACGCTCACCATACAGAATATCTAAACAGAACATGCACTGCTCGTCATTTCCACGGCGTTGGCCGTAGGAAATATTGCAAATATGGAAGCCATCTTCGTAGATATTCATAAGATTTTGACGGGCTTTTGACATCACCTGTGGCGTATCCTCGTCAGCAGGTTCATCTGTTTTCGCAGTATTTTGCGATAAACTATCGTTTAATTCCGTTAACTCTTGTACCCGTTCACGTAAATAAAAATTTTCCATTTTCAAGTTATGGGAAGAAATCAATAGTTTGTCCCATTCCTCATTGATAGCATCAATTTTTTCAATCATCCCCTGCAAATCACTCTTCAATGCAGTAATTTCTTCTGCTACATGATGTTCATCCACGTTCCCACACCTACTTTCTACTAGTCATCCTATACCTGTTTAGCCAAAGCCTATTTGGCTATCGGATCATTTCAGTTAAAACGCAATATCTACGCTTTTTCACTCTCCATGATACCACATGATGTGGCTAACCTAAATGAAAACTTCATTTTCAACTAGCGTCAATTATAGCACACCTGTTCGGTTTTTGATTGGTAAAATGTACGGATAAAGTGATTTAGTCATATTACTTGATGCAGTAGCTTTACCTTACCTACCATTTCCTAAAACGATTAGACTGACCTGTGCTAAAATAAAGACAATGAATCGACAAAAAATTTCCAACGAACGGAGTTTCACTCATGCAAGCATTTACCTTTGACAATATGTTTACCCTAGCTGATACCTACGATGAAACCGAATTATACTATTTCATTGGTAATCGCAAGGTCCCTAGCATGTATAGTAACAACAAAATCGTCCTAGATTTCGTCCCTACAGCTGAAGAATTAGATATTCTAGAAGACAATTTCCTAGATTACGCATATGACTTAAACCTTGCTTACTACAGCTTTGTACTACCAATGAATCAACCACTAGCCCCAGACCTATTCACTTCAATCGGTGAAGTGGGCTATGAAATTTCCCTAACCAAGTTGATGGTGCTAGATCCCGCTGACTTCGAAGCTACAACCAAAGCCAAAGATACCTACGGCGACCGTCTCGTCTTAAAAGAAGTAGATTCTTCTATTGAACAAGACTACTTTAATTTCAACCAAGTTTTTGATAAAGCGATTGATGACTCAGGTCAATTTGCAGCACAAAAGTTAAATTATTACCCATGGTTTTTAGCGGAAAATAATACTACTGCGCTAGCTGTCTATATCGATGACAAATTAGTCGCTATTACAGACATCATCCGCCTAGCACACGCCTATGAAATTGATAATTTCCAAGTTTTAGACGATTACCAGCGTCAAGGAATCGGTTCACTCATCCAACAATGGGTATGTGATAAAGCCCTAGCTGAAGGTAAAATGGTTATCCTGTCTGCTGATGCTGACGATACCCCTTATGACATGTATGTAAAACAAGGCTACCAAGACCAGGGTATGCAAATTGGGCTAAATAGAAAAATCGAAGCCCCCATCATTGAAGACATCCAAACTTACCAAGCTGACCCAGTTGCTTATATGCTTGAAAATGCCGCTTTTGATGACTTTGATGAATTCGAAGCATTTGAAGACGAATAAAATAAGTATTACAAAAGCCCTTTGATCGTGTTAAAACTTTTGATTCACTAAAGTCAAAAGTACATGAATAAAGGGTTTTTATTATTTGCTTAAACATACGTCGTCACCCTGTTTTAAAATTCAGTTGACAACATCTAATTAACTTGCTAATCTAATGCTTGTATAAAAAGAAAGGAAGGATATATTTCATGACAGTTAAAGCGAAATTATTGGCTTACTTACTAGACCACCCAGGTCATTTCCATACTGGTCCAGAGTTAGCCGACCACTTCCAAGTCAGCCGCAACGCTGTTTGGAAGGCCGTCAAGCAGTTAGAAACTGAAGGATATGAAATTATCCGTCATCCTAAAAATGGCTATGCCTTAGAAAACCTAAACCATGCCATTGATCCTAGCCAAATTAGCCATGGCCTACAAAACGTTTGGCCTGAATTAAAGGTTTACTACCAAGAATCTACCTCGTCAACCAATGACCTTGGTCGTAAACACGCAGCAGATCATCCTAACCAGCCTGCCCTCTTCATTTCAAATGAACAGACAGCTGGTCGCGGTCGTCGTGGTCGTGCTTTTTATTCATCGCTTAGCCAGGGACTTTACTTTTCACTCGTCATGACTCCACCAAAAGGTGTCAATAATGACCTGGTCGCTTCAATGACCATTGCTTCTGCTTCAGCCTACGCAGAAACATTGTCTAGCTATTTATCTGATGATGTCATGATTAAGTGGGTGAATGACCTATTTTACCAAGGAAAAAAGGTTGTCGGTATCCTAACTGAAGCAACTTTTGATATGGAAAGTCAGACCATTTCACATTTGGTATTAGGGGTTGGGTCTAACCTTGCGGGTGACTTTTCCAAAGAAAATGCTGAAAATCAATCTGTTGCAGGTACCTTATTTGGACCACAATTGCCAAGAACATTTAATACGAACGATTTAATTACAAACTTTGTAATTAAATTTAAATCCTACTATGATGACCTATCTAGTCTGGCTTTTTTGGACTATTACCGCAGTCATTTATTAGGTAAAAACCAATGGGTCAACTATACAGAAAATCACGAAAACTATCGTGGTAAAATCCTTGGTGTAACAGACCTTGGGCATCTTTCAATTGAAACACCTGAAGGTAAAGTACGAACCCTTGTATCTGGCGAAGTGTCTTTCTCTAGTCAGCAATTCGCTGACCAATAGCGCACTTAAACTTAACTATAGCAACAACTTTTGGATGTGTGATCATTTAGCGCACATCCATGTAAAAAATAAATGGTCAACCATAAATAAAATATGGTTGACTCAATTAAAAGGAGAACAATATGACAAAATCATCTACTTACTACTGGGTACTTTCAGCACTTATGAGCGTAATTACCCTCATCGCTTCCTATGTTGTTGTACCATTCGGCGCAATTCCTTTCACACTACAAACCTTAGCGGTTATTTTAACAGGTTTATTACTACCAAGAAAATATGCAGCAGTTGCTATGCTATTAAACGCCATTCTTTTATTTATGTTTAAAGGTGCCTTTATTTACAGCCCTTCTTTTGGTTTTATCATCGGCTTTATTGTAGCCATGATTTTTGCCAGTCAAAACCCGGCACTTGAAAATGGTTGGAAAGTATTAACCATTCGTGCAATTGTCATGAATATCATAATATTCTTATGTGGTTTAACATACATGTACTTGGCACTAAACTTCTTACTAGATTCACCAATTACTTGGATGCAAACACTGATGTCAGGTATGATAATCTTCCTACCAACCGATATCATTAAAAACGTAGCAGCCATTTCCCTAGCTTTAGTCTTGAAAAAACGATTAGTCCTATAGAAATAGACCTTGCATTAAGCTTAAAAACCGAGACCTAATCGTCTCGGTTTTTTGTGATTTATCAAGATTTATTCATACGATTTCCTCCCTTATTTGTAATTGTTTTCACAAATATTTTGTTATATACTCGTATCAGTTAGAAGAATTTAGTAAATATGTACGTGGTAAAAACCTGTAAAATAAGTGTTTTATGATTTTATCTACTTCTGTACAAAAAGTGTTCTTTTTAACTCACCAAAATTCGTTATTTTATTCACAATAAAATTGGAGGTTAATACATGAAATTTGTTGCTATTGTTGGTACAAACTCTGATAGATCAACCAATCGCCAGTTGTTGCATTTTATGGCTGATCATTTTGCTAACCAGGCTGAAATAGAAGTAGTAGAAATCAAGGGCGTACCTGTTTTTACCCAACCAGAAGACAAAATTTCACCTGAGATTGTCCAAGTTATCTCGAAAAAAATCACTGAAGCTGATGGGGTGATTATTTCAACACCTGAATATGACCACTCAATTACCGCTGGTTTGAAATCCTTATTAGAATGGATTTCCTATACTGACCAAGCACTCATGGATAAAGCGGTGATGATTGTTGGTGGCTCACTAGGTAGCTTAGGGACTTCTCGTGCACAAAATCATCTACGTCAAATCCTTGATTCACCTGAATTAAAAGCACGTGTCATGCCAGGTACTGAATACTATTTATCTAATTCAGGTAAAGCTTTTGATGAAGATGGCCACTTAATCTATCCAGAGAAAGTTCTTGAACTAGAAAAACATTTCACCGAATTCATTGGCTTTGTTGAAATCCTTGCACAACTGCGTGAACAAGGGCAATTAACAAGCCGTCGGGACACAAACTTTTCGTGGGAAATTGGCTAAGGAGGACATGATACATGATGAAATTTATTGCTATCGCTGGTAGTGCCGCTGAAAAATCATATAACCGGACTTTACTTGAATTTATGCAAAAGCACTTTGCTAATAAAGCTGAAATAGAGATACTAGACCTTCGCCAAGTACCTATATTCGTAGAAACTGAAGAGCAAGATGACTTACCAATTATTCAAACTTTTAATGAGAAAATCTCTGCTGCAGATGGGGTCATTTTAGCTACACCTGAACACAATCACTCCATCCCTTCTGCCCTAAAAAATATCATTGAACACTTATCCTTTAATTTACACCCACTTGACGGGAAACCTATCATGCTAGTAGGTGCTTCCTATGATATTCAAGGTTCATCACGTGCCCAATTACATTTGCGTCAAATCTTAGATACACCCGGTGTAAACGCCATAGTGATGCCTGGGCATGAATTTTTATTGGGTCGCGCTCATGAAGCATTTGATGAAGATGGCAATCTTAAAGATGAAAATACTGTTCATTTCTTAGAAACTTGTTTCGGTCAATTCCTTCGTTTTACCGATGTTGCAAGTATCTTATCTCTACCTGAAGAAGTTCGCTTTGAACCTGGTCACTATGAAGTAAAAGCTGTTGGTCATAATGGTCCCCTTCCAATCACTGTATCATTTAGCGATACACGCATTGACCGAATCGATATTGATTCAAGTGGAGAAACAGAAGGGATCGCCGACTTAGTATTTACCCGTATTCCTGAACAAATTATAGAAAACCAAACCTTGAATGTAGATGCGGTTTCTGGTGCTTCTGTAACAAGTCAAAGTGTGATTGATGGGGTTGCAGATGCGGTACGACTAGCTGGCGCTGATCCAAGTATTTTGAAAAAACGGCCAAAAATTGCTAGTAAATCAGCAACTGAAACGATTGAATATGACACTGATATCCTTGTCATCGGTGGCGGTGGTGCTGGTTTAGCTGCAGCTGCTGCAACTGTCCAAGCTGGTAAAGAAGTTATCTTACTTGAAAAATACCCATCACTAGGTGGTAATACGGTACGTGCTGGTGGACCGATGAATGCTGCCGAACCCGAATGGCAGGCAAATTTCTCCGCTAATCCTGGTGAAGCACATACCTTAGCTGAAGTTGCGGCCATTGATGAAGACACTATTGATCCAGAATACTTAGATGACTTCATCAGCTTGCGCACACAAATCCATGACTACTTAGAACGAACCAAGCAAGGTGAAGATTACCTATTTGATTCCGTCTTACTCCACAGAATTCAGACTTATTTAGGTGGTAAACGTGAGGACTTAAATGGTCAAGTAATCTACGGTGATTATAAACTTGTGAAACAATTGACTGATAATGCCTTAGGATCTGTTGAATGGTTGACTGAAATTGGCGTGCCATTTGACCGTGACGACGTCTCTATGCCAGTTGGTGCTTTATGGCGTCGCGGTCACAAACCTGAAGGAAACGAAGGATTCGCCTTTATCTCTGTCCTAAAACCATACGTTGAGGAACATGGTGGCCTAATTCTCACTGAAACACCTGCTAAAGAATTACTGGTAGAAGATGGTAAAATTACGGGCGCAATTGGTCAAAACGCTAAAGGTGACAAGGTTATTGTTCACGCCAAAGCAACCATCATCACTTCTGGTGGTTTTGGTGCAAACACGAAGATGCTACAAAAATACAATACTTATTGGACTGAAATCGCAGATGATATTAAAACTTCAAACTCACCAGCCATTACAGGGGATGGTATCTTATTAGGTGAATCTGTAGGTGCCGACTTAGTAGGTATGGGCTTCTCACAAATGATGCCAACTTCCGACCCTGAAACGGGTGGCTTATTCTCTGGTTTACAAGTGCCACCAGCAAACTTTGTAATGGTCGATACAGAAGGAAAACGCTTCGTCAATGAGTTTGGTAGCCGTGACGAACTAGCTCAAGCGGCTATTAATGTGGGTGGTTTGTTCTACTTAATTGCCGATGATTTAATCAAGGAAACAGCTTATAATACCAGTCAAGAAAAAATCGACCAACAAGTCGCAGCTGGTACCCTTTTCCGCGATGATACGATCGAAGGCTTAGCCGAGCAATTAGGTATGGATCCAGCTGTGCTTGCGGATACGATTGCAAAATACAATAGTTATGTTGATGCTGGTGAAGACCCTGAATTCCATAAGTCAGCTTTTGCGTTAAAAGTGGTACAAGCACCATTCTATGCAACGCCACGTAAACCAGCCGTTCACCACACAATGGGTGGTTTAAAAATAGATACAGAAGCTAGAGTAATCAACACTGAAGGCCAAGTAATTCCTGGGCTATTTGCAGCTGGTGAAGTTGCAGGTGGTATCCATGCTGGTAACCGTTTAGGTGGTAATGCCTTAGCCGATATCTTTACCTTTGGGCGCATTGCAGCAAATACTGCTTTAAGTGAATTAGCTTAAACAATCATTAATACTGCAGAACTTGAAGAACATGAAAAGCACGTTACTTGTGATAAAGTAGCGTGCTTTTTGCGTATTATATTTGTAAAGAAAAAATAGCCTGATAACTCTCTAATTCATCTCGATGCATTTTAGCAAATGGTGGGTCAAATAGTTCAAAGACTTGGATAGCTTTATGACACTTACTTAATCCTTCATCCGACTGTCCTTCAACAATTTGGATAATCCCATCTAAAAATAAAAGTCGATTTTTGAAATAATAAGCATTTGTGCTAAGTTCAGGTTGGACTTCAGCTACGATATCTTTCACTTCTTCAGTACGCCCCGACCGTAAACGGTCAAAGCACACATTGATTAGAATGCTGAGCAAGTGACTTTTGATAGCATCTGTCTCTTGTAGAGTAGGCAGTTTTTTAACCATTTCATAGACTAATAAGTCTTGCAAGGACATTGTTAGTCCTCTAAGGGAATTCCCTAATAAAATCACTTCATAAGTCGTCCAGATTGAACAATTCAAAATGTAATCGCTAATGGCCACCTTGTCTGCTTCAGCAATCTCAACCTCAGTTAAATCATTTAGTAAAAGTTTCGTCATAATGGCATTGTATCTAAACAAGACTTGGTTGGTTTCAAGGTACAATTTTTCATGGGTTTGTATAATCATTTTCAAAGCATCAATATCACCTTGTTAAAAGGCACTAACAATTACTTCAATATATAATTTATATGGACTATCGAATTTTTCAATAGTAGCAATAAATTCTGAAAAGGATATACCCAGATTATGAACTAAGTTCACCAAATGATGAATTGTGATGCTAGATTCACCGCGTTCGAACTTTGAGAGTTGGGAATAAGAAATCTCCCCAGTGGTTGCATCCTTTAAGGTTAACCCTCGCTCCGTTCTTAAATCTCTATATATTGTGCCAATGTTCACGCTGTTGCTCCTTTGTAATATATGACAATAAATAAAATTTCCCCTATAATTCTGCTATATTCTAACAAAAAGGAGACGAAATCATGAAACAAAAGATCTTATCTTTACTAACAACTATCTCTATCTTTGGTATTATCGGTGTCTTATAAAGATTTAAGCCTATTTCTTCCAATAGGCTAGCACCATATATTCCATAGCGGATTGTACACTCACATTTGATTGAATCATCCGTTGTGCTTGCCCTACTAAATGTAGGGCTTTTGTTGCTTCTTCGACCGTAATCTTAGCCAGCATTCCTTGATATTTCCCAAAATCATTAGGAAATACCATCTGATCTTGGTTGTTTTGTCCTTGATCTGCATGCAGCAATAAATAAAGTAAATCATGAAAATGAAAAGCTACAAGATTAAGCGCTTGAATCATATCCGCTCTACCTTTAGGACCCTTCATCCAGTCTGAGGCCACCATGGTTAGACCGCGAGGGTCCTTCTTCACGATTAAATCTACCCATTGCATAGCCCAAGTCAACCGCTGTTGGAAGTCTTCATCCTCAGCTAAGGCAATCGCTTCATCAATATCATTAGTTAAAGCTGTTAAAGTTGTCGCCATACTTGGTTTAATCCCCGCTTCTTCAAACAAGGCTTGTAAATCTACTTGGTTCAGTTGGGGAAAATGGATCATCTGGCAACGGGAGACAATGGTTGATAAGATAGCATCTCGATTATTGGTTAAGAGAAAGATAAAGACATTTTCATGTGGTTCCTCAATAAATTTTAATAGCGAATTAGCTGCATTAACAGTCATTTTCTCTGCTTCATGAATGATAAAAATCTGGTTGTCCCCTTCAAGTGAAGACATAGATAACCGTTCTTTTAAATCTCTGGTCTGGTCAATTTTGATGGTATTTCCGTCTGGCTCAATATGGAAAACATCCGGATAATCAGCAGACAGAATCCGGCGACAAAGGTTACAAGTACCACAAGGAGTTCCTTGGTCATCAGGATTTAAGCAATTCAAATAAGCTGCTAAATAAAGCGCCATATCTTCTTGACCAGCGCCGACCATCCCTTCAAAAATATAGGCATGGCCAAGGCGGTTATTGACTAGTACCCTGTCCATCATAGCGGTTAAATCAGCTTGTTTTTTAGCGATATCAAAATGTTCATGTGCCATAGATGGACTCCTTCCTGTTGCTTTAACACGATATTTTAACAATCATTAACGAAATAATTGTGGAAAATGCTTTTTTAGAATAGCTAAAGCTTGTATTTGCATGCTTTCTGGATCTTGGCGAGCATCAATTACCTGAATACGGTCTGGGAAACGGTCTTTCAAGACAGCATACCCTTTATGAACACGTTGGTGGAAGTCAATGGCTTCAACATCCAAACGGTTCTGTTCCGATTGACTACGGTTAGCTTGAATGCGGCGAATCCCTTCTTCAGCGGTAATATCTAAATATAAAGTAAGATCTGGTTGGCGACCATCAGTTGCGAATTGATTGATGGCAATAATCCCCTCTTCACCAATTTCACGACCATAACCTTGATAGGCAATCGAAGAATCTACAAAACGGTCACATAAAACCATTTGTCCAGCTTCTAGCGCCGGAATCACCGTATGAATCAAATGTTGTCGACGACTCGCTGCATATAATAGTGCCTCAGCTCGGGCATCTAGGGCTACATTCTCTGGACTCAAAATGACTTCTCTGATTTGCTCAGCAATCGGGTCGCCCCCTGGCTCGCGCGTCAGCTTTAAAGGCACAGCCAGCTTATCTTCAAGTTTCGCTGTCAGTCCCTGAATTAAGGTTGTTTTCCCAGCGCCATCCGGTCCTTCAACTGTGATAAATTTCCCAGCAAATGTTTGTGTATCCATGAGGTCTCCTTCAAATCTATTGTCTATCAGTTAATCGATGTCACGACGGCCTTCAAGGGCACGTAATAGGGTCATCTCGTCCGCATATTCAATATCACTACCAACGGATAATCCGTAAGCAATCCGCGATACTTGAATGCCTGCAGGTTTAATTAACCTAGAGAGGTAGGTAGCAGTTGCTTCCCCTTCAGCGGTTGCGTTAGTAGCGACAATAACTTCCTTTACCTGGTCATCTTGCAAGCGGGTCAGTAAGGGTTGAATGTTCAAATCTTCTGGCCCAGTCCCTTCCATAGGCGATAGGACACCATGTAAAACATGATATAAACCATGATATTCCCGCATCCGTTCCATAGATACTACATCACGTACCTGCTCTACCACTAAAATGCGTGAACGGTCTCGATTTTCATCTGCACAAATTTCGCATGGGTCAGACTGGGTAATATTACCGCAAATTGAGCAATAACGTAGCTCACGTTTCGCATCTACTAAGGACGAAGCAAATTGCAGCACATCCGCCTCAGGCATGTCCAAGACAAAAAAAGCCAACCTTGACGCTGTCTTTGCGCCAATCCCTGGCAATTTACTAAAAGAATCGATTAACTTGGCAATTGGTTCTGGATATTGCATTCTCTACACCCCTGCATCTAACTTTCCTTACATTTTAAACCTTTTTGATAAAAAGGGTAACACTCTGACAAAATGAGACACCAATACTAGGCAGCTGTGCTCATAACCTAACTGTTCCTGTTTGTAATACCATATCTTATCAAAAATACCATGGATAGTCCTCCTACCCATGGTAAAAAATGGCTGTTCATAATCAACCATAAACTTTGTTTTGACTATAGTCCTGGGATACCTTTTGTATATTTACCCATAACGTTTGCAGTTTCAGTGTCTACTTTTTCAAGACCATTATTGACTGCTTCAATCAACAAATCTTGTAACATGTCAATATCTTCAGGATCTACTGCATCCGGTTTGATATTGATTGCTTTCACACGACGGTCACCTGTTACAGTAACGTTTACCATACCTGAAGGTTCAGTTCCTTGAAACTCTTTTGTTTCAATATTCTTTTGTTCTGATTCCATCTCTTGTTGCATCTTTTGCATTTTACGCATCATTTGTTGCATATTTGCCATTCCGCCTGCCATTTTATCGTCTCCTTTTATCTTTTCATAATTGTTTACTTTAATTACTTACTGTAAATGTTTACTTTTCATCATACTGATATGACTTAATCATCTATTATTGTAACATTATCCTTACCAAATAGTGAAGTTGCATGATCTACCTGTTCTTGACGTGAACGAGATTCTTCTTCGTTTAGGCCGTTCTCATCTAGACCATCATCCACCACTTCATCCTCTTGGGTAAAGGCTTCCGCGTCCGTTGCTGATCCTTTCGTAGCAATCGCATCACTACCCACTAGATCGCCTAATTCGCCATTTTTCATAGCCTGAACATAACTTTGTCGAGCAGATTGCCATTGGTCACTCGTTAAATAGTACATCTTGGTTGGATGACCTAATTGATTAGATAGAATCCGTTCAATTTCTTGTCGCGTTTCTGTATCATCATCCACTTTTTTACATAGAATTTCATAATCAAAACGGACTACAAATGCGTTTGGTGACGCTGCTGCTGGGAAGGTTGCCTTTAATAAGGCTGCTTGCATACTTGGTAGACTCTCAATTAGACCTTCCCATAAATTAGCAATATCATTTAAATCTTTCTTAGTTGCTTGATTCAATACTTGGAAGACCTTCGTAAGGTTTGGTGTAAAGGCTGTAGCATTTCCTGACCGTTTAGCTGGTTTACTAGGCACAGGTTTTGTTGGTTGCGTATCACCATTTTCTACCTGTGCAGTTAAATTCGCCACTTGCTCTTGCAGTTCAGCCAGCGCTTGACTCACTTGCGTTGGTAAGACATGGTCTCCTTCTTGACCTACAGGAGCTTGTTGCATATGCCCTTGACTTGTATTCGTTTGGCCACCAATTTGACTCGCTACTTGGACTGTTGCCACCTCTAAATAAATCGTTGGCTGTAATGAAAAACGAATCTCTGCCTGCGTTTCTCGAAAGACTTTCATCATCTTATACAAAACATTGACATCAATCGTTTTAGCCAGACTATAGAAGGCTTCATCATAACGTTGCGTCAAGTCTTCAATCGCTGAGGTATCTGCCTTGGTTTCTTTGGCGATCATTAAATCACGAACGAATACCAACTGTTCTTCTACAAATCGAGCAGCATCTTGACCACCCGCCAATAAAGCATGTAAGTGATCTAATGCTGCAGTTACCTGTCCCTTCGCTAACGCATCTGTGTATTGGACCAACTGTTCCTCTGACAAAGCGCCAGTAACTAATCGACTTGTTTCTAGTGACAAAGTACCGTCAGAAAAAGAAATTACCTGGTCTAACAAGGATAAGGCATCCCGCATCCCACCGTTTGCCGCCCGAGCAATTACAGTAAGGGCGCCATTCTCATATTCAATACCATCCTGGTCCAAGATAAATGCCATCCGGTCTTCAATCGCCTGACGTGAAATACGTTTAAAATCAAAACGTTGGGTTCTTGAAATAATCGTTGCAGGTATCTTATGCGGCTCAGTCGTTGCTAAAATAAAAATGACATTAGCTGGCGGTTCCTCTAAGGTTTTTAATAAAGCATTGAAAGCACCCGTTGAAAGCATGTGGACCTCATCAATGATATACACCTTATATTGTGCTTCCGTTGGTGCATAGCGAACCTTATCACGGATATCACGAATCTCTTCAACACCATTATTTGAAGCCGCATCAATTTCAATCACGTCAGGTAGCGTACCATCAGTAATTGCTCGGCAAATTTCACATTCGTTACATGGTTCCCCATCCACTTGATTTGGACAGTTAATGGCTTTGGAAAGAATCTTGGCCGCACTTGTCTTACCAGTCCCTCTTGGTCCTGTAAACAAATAAGCATGACTCGTTTTGCCAGTTCTAATGGCATTTTGCAGCGTACGCGCAACAGCCTCTTGGCCAACAATATCTCCAAATGTCTGTGGCCGCCAAACGCGGTATAATGCTTGGTAACTCATCGCTGCCTCCTTAAACTTGCTACATTTAATCATCTCGAACATTATAACATGAAACTATAGTAAGGCAATTAATGCAGGGTTATCTTAATCTTAAAAATAGTCTATAAAAACTTATCAGAAAATTGAAAATACCGCCATTTTCCCCTTACTATTCCCTGTAGATACTGTATAATGGGGGACGTTACAATAAATTCTTCCCGATAGGGTTTGCTTAGGCAAAAATTCCTTGTAACCATAAAATTTATATTTTGGGGGAAACAACATGAATAAACGACTATTTACTTCTGAATCAGTCACAGAAGGACATCCAGATAAGGTTGCTGACCAAATTTCTGATGCAATTCTTGACGCGATTCTTGCACAAGACCCACAAGCTCGTGTTGCTTGCGAAACTGCCGTTAATACAGGATTAGTCCTTGTTTTCGGTGAGGTGACAACTAGCGCATATGTGGATATCCAAAAGATTGTTCGCGATACCGTTCGTGAAATTGGTTATCGTGATGGCAAATTTGGTTTTGACGCTGACTCCATCGCCGTATTGGTTTCACTAGATGAACAATCACCTGACATCGCACTAGGTGTAGATGATGCCATTGAAACCCGGGAAAAAGGTGAAACTGACAACAAGCTGATTGGTGCCGGTGACCAAGGGATTATGTTTGGTTACGCGACGGACGAAACACCAGAATTAATGCCAATGCCAATTGCCTTAAGCCACCGCCTATCTCGCCGACTAGCTGAAGTCCGCAAAAGTGGTGAATTAAACTACCTAGGTCCAGATGGTAAGACACAAGTAACCATCGAATACGATGACAATAATCAACCACAACGCATCGATACCATCGTTATTTCTACACAACATACTGAAGGTATCGAATTAGATCAAATCCGCCAAGACGTGATTAAACACGTTGTTGAACCTACGATGCCTGACAACTGGTTGGATGAAAACACCCGTTACTTCATCAACCCAACTGGTAAGTTTGTATCCGGTGGTCCAGAAGCCGATTCAGGGTTAACTGGTCGTAAAATTATCGTTGATACTTACGGTGGCTCTGCTCACCATGGTGGAGGTGCCTTCTCAGGTAAAGACGCTACTAAAGTTGACCGTTCTGCGTCATACGCTGCCCGTTATATTGCCAAAAACTTGGTAGCTGCTGGTCTAGCCCGCAAGGTTGAAATCCAATTAGCATACGCAATTGGGGTTGCAGAACCTGTATCTATTGCGATCGACACATTCGGTACAAGTGACTTATCTGAAAATGAATTAGTCGGCCTTGTGCGCGACAACTTTGACTTAACACCAAATGGTATTATCGATATGTTATCACTACGTCAACCAATCTTCAGTAAGACTGCAGCATACGGCCATTTTGGTCGAGATGACCAAAACTTTGCTTGGGAAAAAACAGATAAAGTAGACAGCTTGAAGAAATAAAGTTACACAAATAGCCCCCAGTAAACTGGTTATCTACCGTTTTACTGGGGGCCTTTTTATATAATGCCTTACTTTAAAATGTCACAATGAAAGACTACTAAAAATGCAGTCGTATAAAAAAGGCTTTAAAGGCTGATTCATAGCGATGTAATATTTTCCAAAAAACAAAAGCAACCACTAATAAAATAAAGCTGATAATCACTTCATTGATGGTCATCGGTTGAATAGTCAAACTTTCAGAAAAATGTGGTAATGCCACCGCAATCACTGCCATAGCAATCGTACTCGTTAACGCTAGGAAGAGTCGTAATTTATTGAATGGGAAGCAAGATTTCCATACCGCAAATAATGATACCCCAGTTAAAAAGACATAATCAAAAGTACGGGCTGTTTCAAAATCTAGTATACCCATTTTAACCAAAAGTAAAGAAACAAATATAGCTAGAGACACAGTTAAGGCGCTTGGTAATGCAGCAGCTAGTGCTTTAGGTAAGAATCGTTCCTTCACTTGTTCATTACTTGCTTCAAATGACATGAAGAAGGCAGGGTAACCTTCAATAAATGCATCAATCATTGTAATTTGTAAAGGAATAAATGGAAACGGGAAATTTAAAGCAATACAGATCAGTGTCACAATTAGTGAATATAAGGTTTTGATAAAGAAGACACTCGATGACCGTGTAATATTATTCACTACACGACGGCCTTCAGAAATTACCGCTGGTAAATCACCAAAATCTGAATTTACAAGAATTAAATCAGCCATTTGACGCGTAGCCCCGTCCCCTTCAGCCATAGCGATGGATAAATCAGCTTGTGACAAGGCTAAAATATCGTTAACCCCGTCACCTGTCATCCCAACAATATGGTCTGCCTCCTGTAACTCAGCAACCAGCAATTTCTTTTGCTGCGGTGATACCCGGCCAAATACATTATATTGGTGCGCTGCTTGTCTAACTAATTTTTCGTCTTGAATTTGACTCATATCAATCGCTTGAGTACTCCCTTCAAGACCAGCATTTTTCGCTACTCTAGCAACGGTTTGCGGATTATCACCTGAGATAATTTTAATATCCACACCCTCATTTTGGAAAAAGGCCATCGTACTTTTTGAGTTAGGTCTAATAGGGTCACTTAGTGTGATATAACCAATAGGCTGAATACCCATATCAGCAATATCAGGCTGGTCATCTCCAAGTACGCTTGTAGATTGACCTACTAACAAGATTCTCAAGCCCTCATTTTGTGCTGTAATAATCTCATCGATCATTTCATTGAGTAAGTATTCTGGCGCACCCACGAAAATAGTTTCTGCTGTTTCAAAAGTGATTGCCCCCCACTTACGTTCGGATGAAAATGGCATCACTTGCGTTGCACCTACTGTAGCTGACTGATCTTCAAAATGTTGTTTCAAAGCGCTCATCGTTAAGTTACTGTCCATGCTTGCAGCGGTATAGTTAGCCAATTTTTCTCCTAATTCTTGTTGAGATAGGTTGGCAAGTGGATAAATCCCTTCAACTGACATTTTCCCTTGGGTGATTGTACCTGTCTTATCTAAGCACAAAGTGTCCATATGGGCTAAAGCTTCAACAGCATACATATTCTGCACAAGTACATGCTGTTTTCCTAGTTTTAATACCGCCGTTGATAAAGCTAAAGAAATCAATAAGACTAATCCCTTAGGTAGCATACCAATCAAAGCGGCAACTGAATTAATCACAGCCACATCTACTGCATCGCTTCTTAAAAGGAAGGCTTGTAGGAATAGTACAATTCCTAGTGGAATAATAATATAAGAGGTAAACTTCGCAATTTTTTTAATCGCTTCGGTTAATTCTGAACGTGCATAAGGTTGGGACTTTGTTTCAGCTACTAGTTGTTCTGCATAATTATCATCCCCAACATGCACTATCTCAGCCAGTAATTGACCACTTGTTAAGTAGGAACCAGATAGTAAGTCATCGTCTTTTTGCTTTAAAATAGCATCTGATTCACCAGTTAAAAGGGACTCATTCAATTCACTTGAACCCTCTACTACCCGTGCGTCTGAAGGTACTTGGTCACCACCCTCTAGTAAAATAAGATCTCCTAAGACTAAATCAGTAGAAGCCACCGTAGTTTCTTGACCATTCCGGATAACTTTCACAGGCTTATTCGATAAAATCGTGAGTTGACTAACCAAATTACGAGCTCTGATTTCTTGAACAATCCCAATAATAACATTCAATATGATAATTGCAATAAATGCCATATTACTATATGCCCCAACCAGCAACAGTAAGAAAGCCAATAAAAAGTTCAAGGCGTTAAATAAAGTAAAAACATTTTCTTTAATAATTTCAATGTTTGTCTTTTGCGTTGAGTGACTTGTCTGATTTACTTGCCCCTCAGCTACCCTGGACTGTACTTCTTCATCTGATAGACCTTGGTATTGATTATCTGTCATTACATATCCTCCATTTCTCTTCTAACCTTAAATTATACGTGAGATAGCTACTCCTAAAGGTAAAGTTTTGTTTAGTATTCTCTTAAGAAAATTGTTTTGTAGAAGAAAACGTTAATCAATACAAAAACCACCCTTATATGGTCATCATCAATTGTGACAATGTAAGAGTGGTTTTTACGGAAGTTGATTCAATTGATAAGAGTGAATGTGGATACTTCCGTTTATATTGTGACTATAGGTTAGCTTCTACCATTTCAGCTTGTTGGTTGGCGTTATCTTGTTCAATCATTTCAAACAACTCTCTATTACCAACAGTATTCGCTTTAATTTTCTGTAGAATATTTTCAGGATAACCAACATTGTTGGTTGTAGTGTGGTCAAAAAAGTGTAGTTGATCATTGATAAATTCTAGATAAACATTATCCCCTTTTACAGCAACCCTAAATTTAGATAAGGCTGTCACTAGTTCGCCATCTACTTCTACCACATTTGCATAAGTTGCCCCTTGATGTTCCACATGGATGAGTTTCCCTTCAAAGGTATTAGGTTTAGGTGTTCTATGTAGACGGATAGACTCTGGACGAATACCTGCCCGTAGATTATCTGCTTCTTTATTTTTCAAATAATCTTGCCAATTAGCTGCTAAACGCACTTTCTGACTACCAATAACAACATTCCCAGCATCCACATAACTGTTTTCAATCACATTCATTGGTGGATTACCTATAAATTTAGCTGTAAAAATATTCGCTGGCTTGCGATAAATATTCTCAGGTGTATCAATTTGTTGTAATTCACCAAAATTTAATAAGGCAATACGGGTACCAAATGTCATTGCTTCAATTTGATCATGGGTAACATAAACCATTGTTTGTTTATAGTTATCATGGATATCCATTAAAGATTCCCGAGCTGATACACGTAACTGAGCATCCAGGTTTGATAATGGCTCATCTAACAAGAATACTGAACTTTCTTTTACCGTTGCACGCGCTAAAGCTACACGCTGTCTCTGTCCTCCAGATAGTTCAGAAGGCTTTCTATCTAAGTAGGGTTTCAAGTTTAAAGCTTCTACAACTTCATCATAACGGTCTTGAATCTTTTCTAAGGGTACTTTATTTACCTTTAAACCGTACATAATATTTTCTTCAACAGTCATATGCGGGTATAGGGCATAATTTTGAAATACCATTGCTACATTACGGTGGCCTGGCTCTACATCATTCATGACCTTATCGCCAAACTTCAATTCTCCACCGCTAACTTCTTCAAAACCTGCAATCATACGTAAGATTGTTGATTTACCACATCCCGATGGTCCTAATAAGACCAATCGTTCTCCTTCATTAATTTGGAAGTCCATGTCTTCCATGATTACTGTTTCCCCATATGCTTTTTTAATATGGTTTAATTGAATACTTGTCATAATTTCCTCCTATTTAATACCTGCAGATGTGAAAGTACCAATGATATACTTTTGGAAAATAAGATATAAGACCAATGGAATACTCATTGTAACTACAGATACTGCCATCGCTACTGAGAAGTTTGTACCACCTTCTGCTGAAATAAACATTTGTAATGCTAAGGGTAAAGTATATGATTCCTGCGAACGCAAGATTAATGACGGCCACACAAATTCATTCCATGAATTCACAAAAAACCAAATACCAGACGATGTAATTTGCGATTTAATCATCGGCAAGATGATATCTCTCATAATTTGCCAATGGCTAGCATTCTCTAACTTTGCAACCTCAATTAATGATTTTGGAATATTGCGCATCGCTTGATTCAATAGCAGGATACCTGTCGCATCAGCGATTTGAGGGAAAATAACACCCATAATATTATCATTCAAGTTGATATCTGACAGCATTAAATAGTTAGGTACCATAGTGACAGTAAATGGAATAAAAATACTCGCAATAAACATAAAATACATGGTACTTTTATTCTTGAAATCAAAGTATACAAATACATAAGCAGCTAAGAATGAAATAACCATTTTCCCGACAGTAACAGTTGTTGCAATCGTAAATGTATTCATGATAATTTTTAACATAGGTAGTCGGTCAAATAGTGTCAGATAATTAGAAAATGTTGGATTTAATGGCACGATATTCAAGACATTGTTATATACATCCTGGAGTGGTCTAAAGGACGTACCAATCGCAAAAACAATTGGGAATAACCAGATAATACAAATCAAAATGAATATGATTGTCCACAAGATATTACTAATACCTACTCTAGTTTTCATAGTACACACTCCGTTCACTTACTCGGATTTGAACCAATAGTAAAATTGCGAATAATAATAAAGTAACCATAGAAAATGCAGCAGAGTAACCCGTATCAAATAAAACAAACGCTTGTTCATACGATTCATACACTAAATTACTCGAAGCACCATCCGGCCCACCTGAAGTTACTACTGAAATTGGCGTATATACATATTGTAGACCCGTAACTATTGTGTTAATCAAAACAAATAAACCAGCAGAAGAACTCATCGGTAAAACAATATCTAAAAATAATCGCCAAGTTGGGACATTGTCCAAGCGTGCATTTTCAATGATTTCTTCAGAAATACTCGCTACTGCCGCATACAAAGTAATAAAGTTATAACCAAATACCTTCCAAGCAGTGATATAGCAAATCACTAAAATAACCAAATTCTGTGAAGTGGTCCAGTTAGGAATCGACATACCTATAAATCCAGCAATCTCTGCGACTGGACCAGATGAAGGATTTAACATCCAGTTATAAATCATTGACCCTACAACCATTGAAATGAATGATGGTAGGAAAAATGCTGATTTAAAAAAGTCTTTGAATTTTGGAATCATAAATTGTAGTACAAAAGCTAATACATAGGGCACAATAAAATTTAGTACCATTAAAATTAGAATATAAACTACCGTATTCCATAGGACAGCATAACTCTCTGAATCTGTGAAAACGGCAATATAGTTTTCTAATCCTACAAATTCTTTCTTGGGACTTACCATATTCCAATCAAAAAAACTCAAATAAAAGGTATATAGCGTTGGCCAAAATACGAAAATACCAAATAAGACAATTGCCGGCAAAAGCATTAGTAGCGATTGTCTATTTTTAATGAATGACTTCATTATTTCCTCCTTAATAAAAAAGGTAGTATAAAGGATATCTATACTACCTTAGCCTCTATTCTTTAAAGATGAATACACTAGTCAATTAATGCATTAATATCATCTTGAGTAGCTGGAACTTCTGTTTCAACATCTGCGCCACCTAAAATACGATCACGTAAGTCAATTAGCATTTGTTCTGCTTCTAAACCTGAGTTTCCAGGGAACGGTGCCCAAGGTACCATTTTATCTAGCGAGCTATTTGCTGCAGAGAAAATAGGATCTTCATTTAATAATTTATCTAATTCAGCATTTTCAGTTGCATCAGCAGTTTCTGGCACATAGCCCGTACTTTCAGTCCACGTAGCAACATTATCCGGCTCATACAAGAATTTCATAAAGGTCCAAGCTGCTTGTTGCTCTGCCTCTTCTTCAGCAGTCATCACTAACATTGAACCACCTGCTGGTAAGTTTGCTTCCTGTCCTTCAAAGGCAGGCGACGCTACAGCAGCAGCTTCAAAAGTACTGTTAGAAGTAACATTTGAACGTTGAGCAATCGTCATATGTGCCATACCAACTTGGCCAGAGATAAAGGCTTGTTGTCCTTGATCATTTGGTGCATGTAAGGCAACCCCATCATTCACCATATCTTGGTAGAATGTATAAGTATCTAAGCCAGCTTGTTCGGCAAATGCAGCCTTACCATCCTCACCAATGACTTTTCCACCATTTGATTCAATCATTGCTTGAATATTCCAGTTATCTGCATGCTCTGCGATATATAAGCCATCAGCATCTGTTTTTTCTGAAATCGTTTTGGCAGCTTCTTCTACTGCCTCCCAAGTTGTTAAATCATCTGGATTTACACCTGCTTCATTTAAAATGTCCATATTTAAATATAAAACAGGAACTGATAGCGAGTATGGTGTACCCACTTGTCTACCATCATTTCCCGTACCTAAAGCAAAAATATTTTCTGCAAATTTAGTTGAAAGGTATTCAGCATCATCTGGGAAATGCTCTTCAATAACAGTTTGTGGTTCTGTATACTCAAAGTTATTAGCAAAATACTCACGGTAAGACCAACCAATTTGTACAAGGGCTGGGGCATCTCCACTCGCCACTGCTGTTTGAAGATTTTGCATCAACCCTTGATACATCCCTTCATTAAAGGTTGCCTCAACAACAATCTCATCTTGAGAGGAATTAAACTCTTCAACTAATTCTGTAACAGCTTGTCCACCTTGTGTATCCGCATTTGGATGCCAATACTCAATAGTAATCGGCCCATCTCCATTACTTGAATCACCACTACCACTATTGCCACATGCTGCTAGCGAGAGTGCCGCTGCCCCCAACAAAAATAACTTTTTATTTAATTTCATTCTCTTTCTCCCTTACTTTATAAAATATTCTGATTAAACTGCTCAACAACTGGATTAACAATGTCTGTATACACATCTAAATTGCCATTAACCACTTTAACAACGCTATATCCTAAGCGATTATTATTCCATACATCGTCAATCGTCATCCCAAATACGAGTGAATTTGCTGTATGCTGTGGAATACGATTGTTCACCATGTAATGTCTATTCTGATGTAAGTGACCTGTAAAGATTCCTTTAATATCATATTGATTTAATAATTGATCATAATTATCTGGCACTTGGGTTTTCTCTAGCCCATTTATCCAACTAATATCTAGTGGATGGTGTTGGAAAATAAAAATTTCCTTGTCTCTATTAGCCTCTAACTGTGCTTTCAACCACTCAGCTTGTGACAGGTCAATTACGCCATCATGCATTTCTTCCGATGAACTATCTAGAAAGATTAGCTGATAATCCTTACATTCAGATATGTAATCCCACTTTTTATCAGTATCTTCACCGTTGAAAACTTGATGGAATAGTCTTTTCTTATCATGATTTCCTAAACAATAAAATACCGGGATTTCTTCTGGAATATAGGTTTCCATCAATTCTTTAAAAAATTGATAATCTGCCAATTCACCATCATGAACCAAGTCCCCTGTATGAACAACGAAATCAAATTTAGTAAAATCAATCGTCTTTAAAAAGCCTTCTAATATTTCTGTAGGGTTGTATTCAACGCCCCATTTCTCAAGTGCATTTTGATAAACCTTTAAAAAGTGCGTATCTGACATATGCAAAAACTGTAAGTCTGCCAATACAATATCTCCTTTCCATTTATTTTGAATAAATACTTCTTACGTTAACGAATAAACTTCGAAGCTCACTCTTTAATTCCTCAATTATCTTAACAATCCAATATTAATTCTTTACATATATTGGGTAAATATTGCTAGGTAATTGTAAGAATTACGTAAAATGTTTCTTGAAACCGGTTTATAAAAATTTACACTTCACAGTAAAAACTCATAATTCTTTTTACAGCATAACTTGTAAGGGATTCTCCTCTATTTATGAATCATTTATATTTGAATGTACGCAAAAAAACTCCTTCATCTTTCGATGAAGGAGTTTCTTTAATATATGCCGGCTAAAGGACTTGAACCCTCGACCCTCTGATTACAAATCAGATGCTCTACCAACTGAGCTAAGCCGGCGTATATATTTATTCAAAAATGAATATGACCCGTGTAGGATTCGAACCTACGACCCACTGATTAAAAGTCAGTTGCTCTACCGACTGAGCTAACGAGTCATGGTGGAGAATGAGGGGCTCGAACCCCCGACATCCTGCTTGTAAGGCAGACGCTCTCCCAGCTGAGCTAATTCTCCGTAAATTGTTGTTTTGTTATCTATCAAAGACAACTATTAAATAATACCATCTGATTTAGACACTGTCAATACAATTTCTATAAAAAAATTATTTTTTTGTCGTATTTGTTGAAAAAATACGTATATAAATTATATGGAGGTTTAAAATGATACTGTTTATTTATTATACCATTTTATTGGTACTCTTTGCTAGCCTTGCTTCATTTTTTATGGTGGTCGGATCAAGAACTGTCTACCGCCAATCATTTACCCACGGACGGTCTAAATGTGACTATTGCCAAGTAACTATTTCACCATTTGCTATGATACCTTTATTAGGTTATATCATCATAGGCGGTAAGTGCACACATTGCAAACAAAGAATCCCATTAGCTTATCCCTTATGTGAAAGTTACTTTGCTATATCTTCATCACTACTATTTCACTTTCATCCTAATGTAAATAGTATTTATCTTTTTATTACCTTCGCTATTTTGCTCATGATGACTAGTACCGACCTAGCATTACAAATCATCCCAGATCGTTTCCAGATTATTTTATTAACCCTAGTAATTATTTATCTTTATCAAAATGCGCATATAGGGTTTCTAACACATAGCATTTTCGCTTTATTAATATTCACCACACTCATTACCTGTAATTACCTCCTTCATCAAGGAATTGGGGGTGGGGATATTAAGACACTAACAATCCTTGCCTTATTTCATGGTCCACTATCATTTTCTTACTTACTCATATGCGCAAGTGGTCTAGCCATTTGTCATATCTTTTACTTAAAAATAAAGCATGACAACCTTCCTAGTGGTCTTCCTTTCCTACCCTATTTATTCTTTGCCTATCCCATCATCTTCTATATACTGTAGGTAACAAACTTTAGAATATGAGGGTGATGTCATGCAAATGCAACATACTTTTATCCAAGGTAAATTTGATCAACCAGCTTTATGTGAGGATGCGCTATTTATCAATGACCACTTCATCGCTGTCATTGATGGCGTAACCTCCAAATCAAATTTCATACATAAAGGGATGAAAACTGGAAAAATAGCTTCTAATATTATCAAGGACTTATTAGCTACACTAGATCGTGAAACACCTATCGAAGATATTATTAAAGGTGTAAATCAAGCATTTGAAAATGAATTTTATGCACATGTGGATTTCCCGCTAAATCGAATTGAACATGGTCCACAGGCTGCTATGGTCTTATATTCAGATTTCTACAAACAGATTTACTTAATCGGCGATTGCCAAGCTCGCGTCAATGACCAACTATATACCCAACCTAAGGTATCTGACGATATTTTGAGTAACTTTCGCTCCCTTATCCTGCATATACATCCAAATCATCACCAAGAAGCTCGAGAAGCCATTTTACCATATTTAATTTCGGCTAATACTTTCGCTAATAGGAATGATACCCGTTTTGGCTATTCTGTTCTAAATGGCCAAGAAATCCCCTTAGACTTAATCACAGTAATTCCCGTTCAAATTGGGGATAACATTATTTTAACCTCGGATGGTTACCCTGCTATCTTGTCAACCTTTGAGGAAACAGAGGACTATTTACAGGAAATCATTCAACAGGATCCCGACTTAATAGAACAGTTTATTTCTTCTAAAGGTGTTAATCCTGGTCAAATTAGCTTCGATGACCGAGCATATGTTGAATTTATTGTTGAATAATCAGTAAAATCTTTATTTATGATAAAACAAAACCCCAGACTCATCATAAGTCTGGGGTTCTTTCTCGTCTGAATATTCGGATGTAGTTAGTTGAAGAGAAAATTAGTTTTCTTGAATACTTGAGTAGTCAATTGGGCTAATTTCAGTATCTACGTCTGCTTCTTCTCCGTAGATTAATTGTTGTGTGTCACCGATTTTTTTGGGTTCCATTTCACGATAGCGAGCCATACCTGTACCTGCAGGGATGATCTTACCGATAATAACATTCTCTTTTAATCCAAGTAAGTGGTCTTCTTTACCACGGATTGCCGCGTCAGTTAAGACTTTAGTTGTTTCTTGGAATGAAGCTGCAGATAGGAAACTATTTGTTTCTAAGGCTGCTTTGGTAATACCTAATAATACTGGGCGAGCAGTTGCAGGTAGTTCACCTGAACGGATAGCTTCAGTATTGGCATCTGTAAAGTCTGCAGTATCCATTAATTTACCTGGTAACAAGTCTGTTGAACCTGGGTCAAGGACACGTACTTTACGTAGCATTTGACGAACCATAACTTCCACGTGTTTATCATTGATGTCTACCCCTTGAGAGCGGTATACACGTTGAACTTCATCTAACATGTATGTTTCAACAGTTAGTGTATTCGTTACACGTAGTAAATCTTTAGGATCGATTGAACCTTCTGTTAATTGTTGACCACGGTAAACAGTATCGCCTTCAGCAACGTTCATACGCGCTGTGTAAGGTACTTTATACTCACGAGAGTCAGTCATACCCTTAACAAATACTGTCTTCGTACGGCTTGCTTCATCTTCTTCAATTGCTTCAATTTCACCAGCAACTTCTGTAATGACCGCACGACCTTTTGGATGACGTGCTTCAACAATCTCTTGGATTCGAGGTTAACCTTGAGTGATATCATCACCGGCAACCCCACCAGTATGGAATGTACGCATAGTTAACTGTGTACCTGGTTCACCGATAGATTGTGCTGCAATTGTTCCGACTGCTTCCCCTACTTCTACCTCTTGGTTAGTAGATAGGTCGCGTCCGTAACAATGTTTACATACACCATGACGAGTGTTACATGTAAATGCTGAACGAATTGTTACTTGCTCAATACCAGCTTCAACGATACGACGAGCAGTTTGCTCATCAACTAATTCGTTGTGGTGTGCAATAATTTCGCCAGTTTCTGGATGACGTACTTCTTTTTGTAAGTAACGACCAGTCACACGTTCTTCAAGTGATTCAATTACTTCGTTACCATTCTTAATTGCTTCAATCGCTAAACCACGGTCAGTACCACAATCTGCTTCACGAATGATTACATCTTGGGCAACGTCTACAAGACGACGAGTTAGGTAACCTGAATCGGCTGTCTTAAGGGCTGTATCGGTCATACCTTTACGAGCACCGTGAGTCGAGATAAACACTTCTTGTACGGTTAAACCTTCACGGAAGTTAGACAAGATAGGTAACTCAATGATCTTACCATTAGGTCCGGCCATCAAACCACGCATACCCGCAAGTTGGGTAAAGTTAGAGATGTTACCACGGGCACCTGAATCGGACATGATAAAGAATGGGTTATCTTGATCAAGTGAGTTCATTAGGGCAATTTGGATCTCATCTTTTACTTTATTCCAAGTATCGATAACTTGGTCATAACGTTCGTCATTTGTAATCAAACCACGGCGGTATTGTTTTGTAATCTTATCTACGCGGTCATGTCCTTTTTGAATAGACGCCGCTTTTGATTCAAGGTTTGTAATATCCGCCACACCTACGGTAATACCAGAACGTGTAGAGTATTTGAAACCTAAATCTTTCATTTTATCTAAGATAATTGAAGTTTCAGTAATCTTAGATACTTTAAATACTTGCGCGATGATACGTGCTAAGTATTTTTTCTTGAATGGCGAAACCATATCTTGACGACTGATAAACTCTTTAACATCTGTACCTGGTTCCATAATGAACTTATCTGATAGAGATGATTCTAAGTTTTCAGTTGTTGGTTCATTAATGTATGGGAACTCTTCTGGCATAATCTCGTTAAAGAATAATTTACCAATTGTTGTCACCATTAATTTACCTCTTTGGTTTTCAGTCCAAGGTTTTTTAGGTAATGCATCTGTTGGGAAAGCAACACGTGTATGTAATTGCACATAACCGTTAGTGTAGGCAATATGTGCTTCATTAATTGAAGACATTAACATACCTTCACCCATTACTTCAGGTTCTTCCATCGTTAGGTAGTAGTTACCTAAAACCATATCTTGAGATGGTGTAACAACCGGTTGTCCATCTTTAGGGTTCAAGATATGCGTAGCAGCTAGCATTAATAAGCGTGCTTCTGCTTGCGCTTCTTCACCTAATGGTAAATGGACGGCCATTTGGTCACCATCGAAGTCGGCATTATAGGCTTCACACACAAGTGGGTGAAGACGAATCGCTTTACCTTCAACCAATACTGGTTCAAAGGCTTGGATACCTAAACGGTGTAAGGTAGGTGCACGGTTCAATAGCACTGGATGTTCACGAATGATTTCGCCTAAAACATCCCAAACATCTTCATCATGGTGCTCAATTTTACGTTTAGCATGTTTCACGTTGATTGCCATATCACGGGCTACCAATTCACGCATTAAGAATGGTTTGAATAATTCAAGGGCCATTTCTTTTGGTAAACCAGCTTGGTACATCTTCAATGATGGACCAACAACGATTACAGAACGACCAGAGTAGTCAACACGTTTACCAAGTAAGTTTTGACGGAAACGTCCTTGCTTACCTTTAAGCATGTGTGACAATGATTTCAACGGACGGTTACCTGGACCAGTAACTGGACGACCACGGCGACCGTTATCGAATAAGGCATCCACTGCTTCTTGTAACATACGTTTTTCGTTTTGCACGATAATATTTGGTGCATTTAAGTCTAATAGACGTTTCAAACGGTTGTTACGGTTAATTACACGACGGTATAAATCATTCAAGTCAGAAGTAGCGAAACGACCACCATCTAACTGAACCATCGGACGTAGTTCTGGTGGGATAACTGGAATAACATCCATAACCATCCACGCAGGATCGTTACCAGACTTACGGAAAGCATCTAAAACATCTAAACGACGGATTGCACGTGTACGTTTTTGACCTTTAGCAGTTTTCAAGTCTTCTTTTAATTCGGCAACTTCGCTCTCAATTTGCACTTGTGATAACAAGGTCTTGATTGCGTCAGCACCCATTGCTGCTTTGAAGCCTTCGCCATACTCACGTTTGTTGTCGCGGTATTCTTTTTCAGATAACAATTGTTTGTAATCCAGTGGCGTATCACCAGCATCTGTTACAACGTAAGATGCGAAGTAGATAACTTCTTCAAGCGAACGTGGGCTCATGTCTAACATTAAGCCCATACGAGATGGGATACCTTTGAAGTACCAAATGTGTGTTACAGGTGTCGCTAACTCAATGTGACCCATACGCTCACGACGTACTTTAGAACGTGTAACTTCAACGCCACAACGGTCACAAACAACACCAGCATAGCGAATGCCCTTGTATTTACCACAAGAACATTCCCAATCTTTGGAAGGTCCAAAGATTCTTTCATCGAATAGACCTTCTTTTTCTGATTTAAGTGTACGGTAGTTGATGGTTTCAGGTTTCTTAACCTCACCGTAAGACCAAGATCTGATCTTGTCTGGTGAAGCCAACCCGATACGCATGCTTTCAAATCTATTTACATCTACCAAGGGGCCAACCTCCCTTATCTAATTTGCCCAAACTATTCATTTACTTGTTTTTGTGCAGTGATTTCACTTACTTGTGATTCAACAGTTGCATCTGCATCAACTGCATTCTCTTTGTTTTCTTGATCTTTTTTAGGGAAGCCCGGTGTTATTTCATCCATGTCACGTAAATCTACTGCTTTCTTATCAGAGTCTAATACTTCAATGTCTAGACCTAATGATTGCAATTCTTTAACCAATACACGGAATGATTCAGGTACACCTGGTTTTGGAATTGGTTCACCTTTAACGATAGCTTCGTATGTTTGTACACGTCCTACAACGTCATCTGACTTGTAAGTCAAGATTTCTTGTAATGTGTATGCCGCACCGTATGCTTCTAGTGCCCAAACCTCCATCTCACCGAAACGTTGTCCACCAAACTGAGCTTTACCACCCAATGGTTGTTGCGTAACAAGTGAGTAAGGACCTGTTGAACGTGCATGTAATTTGTCGTCGACCATATGAGAAAGTTTCAAGTAGTACATAACCCCTACAGAAACACGGTTGTCGAACGGTTCACCGGTACGACCATCGTAAAGAACAGTTTTAGCATCGCTTGCCATACCTGCTTCTTTGATTGTTTCCCATACGTCTTCTTCATTCGCACCATCGAATACTGGTGTTGCAATGTGGATGCCCATTTCACGTGCAGCCATACCTAAATGCAACTCTAATACTTGTCCGATGTTCATACGAGAAGGTACCCCTAGAGGGTTCAACATGATATCAACTGGTGTTCCGTCTGGCATGTAAGGCATGTCTTCTTGAGGTAAGATACGAGACACAACCCCTTTGTTACCATGACGTCCGGCCATTTTATCCCCAACTTGGATCTTACGTTTTTGGATAATGTAAACACGGACTAACATAGAAACACCTGGTGATAATTCGTCGCCGTTTTCACGGTAGAATACTTTCACGTCGTTAACGATACCACCGCCACCATGTGGTACGCGTAATGATGTATCACGAACTTCACGAGCTTTTTCACCGAAGATTGCATGTAATAAGTGCTCTTCTGCTGATAATTCAGTTACACCTTTAGGCGTTACTTTACCAACTAAGATGTCACCATCTTTTACTTCTGCACCGATACGGATAATACCGCGTTCGTCAAGATTACGTAATGAATCTTCACCAACGTTAGGGATTTCACGAGTGATTTCTTCAGGTCCTAATTTAGTGTCACGTGCTTCAGATTCTAATTCATCAATATGAATAGAAGTGTACACATCGTCTTTCACTAAACGTTCAGACATGATAACCGCATCCTCGTAGTTATAACCATCCCAAGTCATGAAGGCAATTAATGGGTTTTGACCTAAAGCCATTTCCCCTTTTTCCATTGAAGGACCGTTAGCTAAGATTTCTCCAGCAGTAACAGCTTCGCCAAGATCCACGTTAGGTGTTTGGTTGTACGATGCTGAGGCATTTGAACGGTGGTATTTGATTAATGGATACTTGTCTAAAGCACCATCTTCACGACGTACACGGATTTCACGTGCATCAACATACTCAACAACACCATCGTATTGTGCAACGACTGCAGCACCTGAGTCAGCTGCTGCTTTATGTTCCATACCAGTACCAACTAGTGGTGCATGTGGTTGTAACAATGGCACAGCTTGACGTTGCATGTTGGCACCCATTAAGGCACGGTTAGAGTCATCGTTTTCCAAGAAAGGAATTGATGCTGTTGCAACAGATACTACCTGTTTAGGTGAAACGTCCATGTAGTCTACACGTTCAGGTTTCACTTCGATATTTTCTTCAACGTAACGAGCCATAACAACTTCTTCTGCGAATGAACCGTCTTCGTTCAAGATAGAGTTACCTTGGGCGATAACGAAATTATCTTCTTCGTCAGCTGTTAAGTAGTCGATACGGTCTGTTACTTTATGTGTATTCCAGTCAACACGGCGATATGGTGTTTCAATGAAACCAAATTCATTAATTTTCGCATATGATGCCAAGTTGTTAATCAACCCGATGTTTGGTCCCTCAGGTGTTTCAATCGGACACATACGACCATAGTGAGAGT
>JAEZWY010000079.1 GCA_023442905.1 Bacillota bacterium
TTTCTTGGCCGTTTCTTGCTGCTTCTTGGATTTGTAGGGCAAAAATACCCGCTAATCCAGCTAAGGCGAAGGCAAATATATATTCTATAATACCTTGGACTGGGGTTAGAATGCTGGCAAATCCAGAAATAAATTTAATTAAACCTAGTAAGAATCCTGACAATAAACCCGCACGAACCCCTCTTCTAAACGCTACAATATAAATAATGGCTAGGGAAATTTGGACCCCAAAACTTGGACCAATTTCAATTGGTATCATCGATACCAAAAAAGCAATTACTGCTGCAATAGCGGCCTCGATATTTTCATTTAACTTAACCGATCTCATTTTTCTTCTCCATTCATCTGTAAGCACATCGAAAGCTATTTTGAAATATCATCAAAGTAAATAAAAAATCGCATCTATCACAAGTGTGACAAACACGACCTCTCAATGTATTCAACGATTTAACACATTAAATCATTCACCAACAAATGGCTATTGAACACTTCCTTACGCCAGTATAAACCGGATCAAGTTATGAGGGTCTGTTTTTAAACATCTCAGCAAAAGCTCCCCTAGTGCATACAAGTATAATATTTCCCTTAGTATATGCTAATCATGCATCTTTAGCAAGTGGTAACCACAAACATTTCATAATCATTCAGACTTATTGTATAATAGGATTGAACGCTGGTTCATCAAAACCACACTATTGTATTAATATCATCAATATGATATATTCTTAAGAACATATTTTTGCATTCTTTTATTTAGAGGTCTATGGGGGGATGAA
The DNA here is from genome assembly GCA_023442905.1 of Bacillota bacterium. GTDB lineage: Bacteria > Bacillota > Bacilli > Lactobacillales > Aerococcaceae > Aerococcus. Next base: position 777 of record JAEZWY010000079.1, read on the forward strand.
ATTTGAAGCTATTTTTTTCGAATAAAGCGATCAATAAATTACAATCATTATCACAATTTGAACATATTTGTTTAAATGATACACAGTATTTGCATATTTCTGATGAACAAGAAATTGACCTGGTTTTACGGACGAATGAGACAGATTTTTCTGCTTATGATGATGTCTTAGAAACCCATATTGGCCAAGTTCACGTGAGAAAGAATGCCTTAAAATTTTTAGGCCATGACAACCGCATTGATTACGATGATTTCAGACAAGTCTTTGTGTTAATCGTTGATGGTCAGGTGATGAACGATAACATCTACCTACAGAAAGCGCAATAATTCATTATTCTTAAACTAAACGGGCTAGATATACTGGTCCGTTTCTTTATTGAAAAAGGAGTAAATATGTCTCAAAACCAATTCCAAGCATATTATAAAAAGTCTCGGCAAGAACGTATCAATATTTTAGTAGACCGACAACAAATTACTAGTGACCAAGGGGAATTTTTAAAGAATGGTCAGGGCTTAGTGAATGAAATCGCCGATAATATGATTGAAAACGCCCTCTCTACTTACCGTCTCCCTTATGGTTTAGCCCTCAACTTCCTAATCAACAATCGAGAGGTCCAAATTCCCATGGTTACTGAGGAGCCATCTGTAATTGCAGCTGCATCAAATGGTGGGAAAATTATTCAGCAAGCTGGCGGATTTAAAACACAAGTTAACCAACGTCTGATGACTGGACAAATTGCTTTTACGGGTGTTGAAAATGATAGCCAAGCCCTAGATTTTGAAAAGTGGGTGACTGAATTTGCAGATAAATTACTAACTGTTGCCAACGATGCCTACCCTTCTATTGTTGGGCGTGGTGGTGGTGCGCGGACGATCCAATCTAACTACTACCCAGCAACCGCTAGTAATGCCCCTTTTTTCATTATATATCTAACGATTGATACCCAAGAAGCGATGGGTGCGAATATGATGAATACCATGTTGGAGGCTTTGAAGACCTATATCTTAAATCATGTGGATTTTATTCCTGGTCTCGATGGGTTGATGGCTATTCTATCGAATTATGCCCTGGAGGCAACGGCAACGGCGACTTGTGAGATTCCGGCCCAGCTACTGGATAAGGGGAATGTTCGAGGAACTGAAGTTGCTCGAAAAATAGCATTAGCGAGTCAATTGGCACAAGTGGATGTATATCGGGCGACGACCCACAACAAAGGCATTATGAATGGTGTAGATGCTTTTGTATTAGCTACTGGTAATGACTGGCGGGCAGTTGAGGCTGGTGTGCATGCCTATGCGGCCAGAGACGGGCAATATCGGGGATTGGCTACTTGGTCATATGACGCTGACCGTGAAGTTCTAACTGGCGTACTCACCCTACCTTTAGCTTTAGGTGCTGTTGGCGGGTCTATTGGTATTCATCCAACTGTTCAAGTGACTAAGTCAATCCTAGGTCAAGCGGACGCTAAAACATTGATGGAAATTGCTGTATCGCTTGGATTAGCCCAAAACTTTGCCGCAGTCCGAGCCCTTGTATCTGAAGGTATCCAAGCTGGACATATGCAACTACAAGCCAAGTCTCTAGCCATCCAAGCAGGCGCACAAGGTGATCAAGAAATTAATCAATTACTATCAGCATTAGAAAAAGCTGACCACAAAAACTTGGCGACTGCTAAAGCATTATTAGAAAAATTACGAAATGCGTAAAAAAATCGTTACCCACTTGAAGTTAATTACACTTCTTGTGGGTAACGATTTTCTTTATTTATATAGTCGTTTATGATCTTCAACTCCAGCTAATTGGAATTGCTCTTCATCGTCAGCCAGCACTAATTGACTACCATCAGTTGGTAGTTCTTCTTGGAAAATCAATTCATAATCAGCAACGGATAATTGTACTCGATTATCTAACATTGCTTCGTGACTATCTACTGCTAGCATATCTTTGAAGCCATCTACTAAAGTAATGGAGAAGAATTCACCCACTGCACCTGAACCATAAGAATACAGTCCAATAGTATCCCCCGCTTCAAGATTTTGACTTTGGTCTAACAAGGATATCAAGCTTAAATATAGGGAACCTGTGTAGATATTTCCAACACGTTTGTTATAAACACGGCTTGCTTCAAATTCATCAGATAAGCTTGCTTGTTTGGCTTCATCCACTTCTGGTAATAATTGACGTAACCCTTTTAAACCCATTTTTGAATATGGCAAATGGAAAGCCAAGGCTTTAAAGTCGTCTAGGGTTTTGTTGCTACGTTTTTTATACTCCGTCCAAACTGTTTCTAGATAAGCAAGATACTGCTCATTAGAAAACTGCCCGTCCACTTGTGCATAAGTAGAATAATTTGGTCGCCAAAAATCGTAAATATCACCAGTGTAAGAAACCGCATCATCATTGATTACAGCCACACGAGGGTCTTTACTGATTAGCATAGCTACCGCACCTGCACCTTGCGTTGATTCTCCAGAAGTATTCAAGCCATATCTCGCAATATCAGTTGCAATCACCAACACTTTTGACTCTGGATGACGAGCAATATGTGATACTGCAGTTTGAAGACCTACAGTTGCTGCATAACATGCTTCTTTCATTTCAATAGCACGGGCAAAAGGGTTAATCCCTAAAAGCTGGTGCACATGGACTGCCATTGCTTTTGATTGGTCGACACCTGATTCTGACCCCACAATAATGAAATCAATTGCCTCTCTATCTTCTGCTGTTAAAATTGGCCAAGCTGCGTTAGCTGCCATTGAAACTGGATCTTGGGTTAAGGGTGCCACTGCTTGCTGGGTTTGACCTAAACCAATTGTAAACTTCGCGGGCTCAACATCTCTAGCTTCAGCCAGTTCTTCCATATCCACATAGACATGTGGTGTGAAGAAATGTAGTTTATCTATACCAATATTCATATTCGTTACTCTCCCAACATCATTTTTTATACGTATAACGTAATTTATCACATATCATTTTATCATAGTTTCCCCTCTCTATCCGCATTTGTAGCATTCTTAGGAAATTCTGAACATATTTTTTCATTAAAAAAGAGAGACACGACGAAGTTGTCATGCCTCTCCTAGATGGAAACTGTCTGGTCAATTGGGTGAATACTTTAGTTACAGGGCATTATTTGTCAAAATGTCTTATTTTGACACGACGTCAGCAG
>JAEZWY010000164.1 GCA_023442905.1 Bacillota bacterium
AGTAATGGTAGCTGAACCTTCAGTTGAAGAAACACTAGAAATCATTAGAGGGATTCAAGAAAAATATGAAGGTTTCCATAATGTAAAATATAGCGATGAGGCTATTGAAGCTACAGTACGTTTATCAGACCGCTATATCACTGATCGTCAATTACCAGATAAAGCCATTGACTTATTAGACGAGTCTGGTTCTAAGAAGAATTTAACTATCCCCTTCTTAGATAGAGAATCATTAAAAAATCAGATCGATGAACTAACAAAATTAAAAGAAATGGCCACGGAAGCTGAAGATTATGAAAAAGCAGCTTACTATCGTGACCAGCTAAATAAATACCAAGATATGTATGATAGCAATCAAAACGTCCCTGAAAAAACACCAACAGTAAGTGCTAGCGACATTCAAGCTATTATTGAAACAAAAACTGGTATTCCAGTTTCAGACCTACAAGAATCTGAGCAAAATCAATTGATTCATCTAGATGAAAACTTAAAACAACATGTAATCGGGCAAGATGATGCAGTGGCGCAAATTGCTAAAGCTATTCGCCGAAATCGTGTTGGTCTAGGACGACAAGACCGCCCAATCGGTTCCTTTATGTTCGTTGGACCTACCGGTGTAGGGAAAACAGAATTAGCCCGTCAACTAGCTATTCAATTATTTGGTAGACACGAAGCTTTAGTTCGTTTTGATATGTCTGAATATATGGAAAAACATGCTGTGTCTAAATTGATCGGTTCACCTCCAGGATATGTAGGTTATGACGAAGCAGGACAATTAACAGAACAAGTTCGTCGTCAACCTTATTCAATCATTCTTTTAGATGAAATCGAAAAAGCCCATCCAGATGTCTTGAATATTTTCCTTCAAATCATGGAAGATGGTCGCTTAACCGATGCTCAAGGACGGACAGTATCCTTTAAAGATACCCTCATTATCATGACCTCAAATGCAGGTTCAGACGGTGTTGAAGCGAGTGTTGGTTTTGGCGCAAGCAAACAAGGCAAACAACAAAGTGTCGTGAATAAAATTGGTGATTTCTTCAAACCTGAATTCTTAAACCGTTTTGATGCGATTATTGAATTCCAACCATTAACTAAATCCGAATTGATTATCATTGTTGACCTCCTATTGGACAACATGAATGCGTTACTTGCTAACCAAGATATTCATGTAACCGTTGATGACAAAGTGAAAGAACGTCTAGTCGAATTGGGTTACGATCCAAAACTTGGTGCTCGCCCATTAAGACGTGTTATCCAAAGTCAAATAGAGGACCAAGTTGCTGATACTTATCTAAAAAACAGTGACATTCACGAAATTAATTTCACAACAAATACTGACGATGAAATTATCGTAAGTGCAAGTGAAAATGAAAACTCAGCAAACTTAGAATCAGACGATAGTACAACTGAATAAACACAAAGAAAAGGAATTGTGGCTTTATTGCTACAATTCCTTTTCTTTGTGTTTATTCTTTTATCATTAGAAATGGTTTGTTAGGAATAGAACAACAATGGCAACAACGACTACAAGTGAATCGACTATAAAGCCTAGAATCATCGGTTTAGGACCAATTTTTTGAATATCTTTAAAGCTGGTCGTTAATCCAATTGCAGATAAGGCCATGATCATGCTAAATTTTGAAGCACTTGAAATAGATGGTGCAATAGCATCTGGTATAATACCAGTACTTCTCAAAGCCACAACGACTAAAAATAAAATGATGAAATAGGGAAAAATTTTTCGTAAATCAACAGGTGTGTGGTGGTTTGTTCCCTGCGCCTTATTTTCTAGTCGTTCATTAATAACAGAGAAAACAAGCACATATGGGATGATGAATAACGTACGTGTGAGTTTTACAATAACCGCTACGTTCCCACCAAGTTGTGAGAAAGCATAACCAGCAGCTACCACCGAAGACGTGTCATTCACCGCAGTACCAATCCAATGACCATATCCTGTATCAGACATGCCCAGCGCAATCCCTATCCATGGAAAAATAATTACAGTAATAATATCAAAGATAAAGGTCGCAGAAATTGCATAAGTAATATCTTCATGTTTCGCTTTTATAACGGGTCCAACCGCTGCCACAGCTGATCCTCCACAAATCGCAGTACTCACTGCTAATAAATTTGTTAGCTTCCAATTTACCCCAAAAAACTTACCAATCAAGTTACCTACACCAAAGGCTGTCAACATTGTAAATATCATTAAAAACAGTGCATATTTTCCAACATCCCACACTTCAGCAAAGTTCAGATTCACGCCCATCAAAATAATTCCTAATCGTAAGATTTTCTTTGATGAAAAAGTAACCCCTGAATATAGCTGTTGATGTTTCATGAAGAAAGGATTTAATGCCATCCCAACTAGCAGAGCCATCACAGTCGCACCAATGATATCACCTGGTAATGAGCTACTCAGCGCTATGGCTATCACTGCAACTAAGGCACTAAGTGACAAGCCTGGTATTAGATTTTTTCCTTTTTCTATCATAATTCTCCTCCAAATCATTATTCATATCTTGAATATAGCATAAGGTTCCCATAAAATATAATTATCATATTTTATATTTACATAAATAATTATTATAAGGATGATGGATATGCTAGATAATCGTTTACAAACTTTTTTAACCCTTTGTGAGCAAGGGAGTTTTACTAAAACAGCTGAAATATTAAACATGACTCAACCTGCTGTTTCGCAGCATATACAATATTTAGAAAACTACTATCAAATCATCTTAATATCTGAAAAAGGTAAAAACTTCTCGCTTACTGAAGAAGGTAAAGCTCTTCAACAATATATCAAGTTATTAAAAGCAAATGCTGAACGTATATTTCCACTGCTCCACCGCGTAAAAGATAAGGTTTATCCTCTACACTTTGGTGCAACCCTAACCATTGGTGAATATACTATGCCGCCCATTCTACATCAGATATTTGAAGAAAAACCTGCTACAAATATTTCAATGTTTGTTGAAAACACCCATATTCTACAAGAGATGCTTTGGGAGGGTAAGATTGACTTCGCTTTATTAGAAGGCCATTTCAACCAGCAGGAATTTGAACATAAGTTGATTTCAAATGAAGAGTTTATCGCTATCTGTTCGCCTGAAAATATCCTAGCAAAAAAAGCCATTCTTTTAGAAGATTTACTTGATCAGCAACTTATTTTACGGGAGCCAGGAAGTGGTACACGTGATATTTTAGCACAAGCTTTATATAACCAGAATCTTCATATTGACGACTTTACTGGCAGAACTCAAATCACAAATATGAATGTCATTAAAGCTTTATGCCATCAAAATATGGGTATCACCTTTATGTACCGTGAAGCTGTGAAAGAAGAATTAGCAACTGGTTATCTTGTTGAAATTCCATTAGTGAACTTTAATATTCAACATCCCTTTAATTTCGTTTACTTAAAGGATGCACCTGACAAACAGCAAATCGAATCTTGGTTTGAAACAATTATGCGTCTAAGATAGTGCTTAGTCTTGCATATCTACAACAATAATAGCCCTATTCATAAGGATAGGTCATTAGCTAAACTACACAAAAAACCACTAAATGATCACAGCATAAATTGTAATCGTTTAGTGGTTTTATATGGCTCATTTATTGTTATAGGAAACTATCGCCTACAGTAAAGTTTCCAAATGTACATCCGGATACTTTCCTTGGAACCAATTTACGGCAAAAGTATTCTCGAATAAGAATACTGGGTTTCCATGGATGTCTTTACATAGTAAGTTACGACTTGATGACATCTTAGGATCTAATTCTTCCTCAGAAATCCAACGCGCAATCTTATTACCCATTGGTGACATATCTACTTCAGAATTATATTCATTTAATAAACGGTATTGGAAAACTTCAAATTGTAGTTGACCAACAGCACCAATAATGTATTCTTCAGAATGCCATGTTCTATAAAGTTGAATTGCACCCTCTTGTACTAATTGTTGCATACCTTTATGGAATGATTTTTGTTTCATCACATTTTTAGGTGAAACTTTCATGAATAATTCTGGTGTAAATTGCGGTAATGGAGGGAAAGCAACAGCTTTTTTACCTGTATAAATAGTATCACCAATTTGGAAGTTACCAGTATCATATAAACCGATAATATCTCCGGCTACAGCCTTTTCAACGTTTTCTCTAGAATCAGCCATAAATCGCGTAGTATTATTTAATTTAATTTTCTTGTCTGTACGGGTTACTTTAACATCCATACCTTCTTCAAAAGTACCTGATACAATACGTACAAAGGCGATACGGTCACGGTGACGCGGATCCATGTTAGCTTGGATTTTAAAGATAAAGCCAGTTAATTCAGTATCTGTTGGCTCAACTTCTTCACCTTCATCAACAGTATCCACTGCTGAAGGTGCTGGCGCATAATCAACAAAAGCATCTAGGAAAGTTTGCACACCAAAACCAGTTAAAGCCGATCCGAAGAATACTGGCGTTAATTCACCAGCAGCAATTGCTTCTGCGTCAAAGTCATTACCAGCTTCACGCATTAATTCTGCATTTTCCAAGGCTTCAGTATAAATTGAAGATTCTTTGAATTTATAGTCACCTTCAACTTCGCCCGCCTCATTTAAAGGAAGAAAATCATTGTCTCCATTCTCTTCAGGGTGGGTTAATTCAACGCGATTGTTGTAGAAGTCGTATAAACCTAAGAATTGTTTCCCCATACCCATTGGCCAGTTCATTGCATAGGCATCAATAGCTAAAACTTCTTCTAATTCAGCAACAAGGTCCATTGGTTCACGACCATCACGGTCTAATTTATTCATAAAAGTAAAAATTGGAATTCCTCGCATACGACAAACTTGGAATAATTTTTTTGTTTGCGGTTCAATCCCTTTACCCGAATCAATCACCATCACAGCCGCATCTACAGCCATTAAAGTACGATATGTATCCTCTGAAAAATCCTCATGCCCTGGCGTATCAACCAAGTTAATTTGGTAGCCATCGTAGTCTACTTGCATCACTGATGAAGTAACTGAAATTCCACGTTGTTGTTCGATTTTCATCCAGTCTGATTTAGCAAATTTGCCTGATTTCTTCCCTTTAACAGTACCAGCTTGTCGGATAGCACCCGAATATAATAATAATTGTTCTGTAATTGTCGTTTTACCAGCATCCGGGTGGGAAATGATGGCAAAGGTGCGACGTTTTGCTACTTCTTGCGTTAAGTTCATCCTATTCATCCTTTTTCTTTATTTTATCAACTATCTATATATCTTCTCATTGACTGTATGTTAGTCATATTATTTGGTTCAAGCTATCTTATTTAATCCTCGTTTTGTAGGGCTAGACCTTGATAGTTGTATGACAGATCATTAAATATGCCTTTCTATAATACCATATGCGTCAAGTAATTTAAAATTACAAATCACAGAATTATTTTGCTTGCTTATGTTATAATAAGTCTATCATTTTCAGCACTAAATTCATTTTTTATTGAAGGAGAAATGGCATGAAGACCGTTTGGACTAATGATATTCATTCAGAGCCCTATAGGGACGCTTTAAAAGTTAGAAAAGAAGTCTTCGTAGACGAACAAGGTATCGATATTGACGAAGAAATCGATAAATATGAAGCAGATTGTTTGCATATGGTTGGCTACAATAGCGATAACGAACCTGTTTATACAGCACGTTTACTCGCATTAACACCCAATGCTGCTAAACTACAGCGTGTGGCAATCGCCAAGAAATACCGTGGTCAAGGATTAGGCCGTGAGTTAATGGCTGTTGTGGAAGCTAAAGCACTTGAAGAGAATTTTTCACAAATTGTTCTAGGTGCACAAGAACATGTGATTGGTTTCTATAAGGCAATTGGCTTTGAAACAATGGATACACCTAAATACATGGATGCAGGTATTATGCATGTCGATATGGAAAAAAGTATCAGTAGTGTTAATGAATGAATGCTAGAATAACACGCATCAATCAAAAAGCTGCCCTATTAACAACAAATAGGCGCAGCTTTTTCTCTATATTTGATTTTATTTAAGCTTCATCTAGAGGCTTATATTCTACTGCTAAAGCACGTTTAACAGCTGGACGATCGTTAATACGATTTGCCCATTCGACCACATTTTTATAAGATTCAGCATCTAAAAATTCTTTAGAACCATCATATAGTTCACCTAAAACTAAGCGACCATACCATGACCAAATAGCAATATCCGCAATCGTATACTCATCGCCAATAATAAAATCACGATCAGCCAAGATTTGGTCTAATAAATCTAATTGGCGTTTTGTTTCCATTGTGTAACGATCAATTGGGTATTTCAATTTTTCAGGTGCGTAATTAAAGAAATGACCAAAACCACCACCGACAAATGGACCAGCTCCTATTTGCCAAAATAACCAGTTCAATGTTTCTGTTCGACCATGAATATCTTTAGGAATCAAATGACCAAATTTTTCAGCTAAATATAATAAAATTGAACCAGATTCAAAGATATTTAAAGCTGGTTGTTGACTTTGGTCTACTAATGCTGGAATTTTAGAGTTTGGATTGATTTTTACAAAATCAGAACCAAATTGATCACCCTTACCAATATTAATCAAGAATAAATCATATGCTGTATCCGAAACACCTAACTCTTTCAATTCTTCTAGCAAAATAGGAATTTTAATACCATTTGGTGTAGCTAATGAATATATTTGTAAATCAGCTTCACCGACTGGCAATGTTTGTTCAAAGCGGTTACCGGCAGTTGGGCGGTTACCACCTAAATTTTTGCTTTCTGTTGCTTCATTTTCCCATGTCCAAACACTTGGTACAATATATTCACTCATTGAATTGCTCCTTCTTAAACACTGTTTACTATCCTAAATATACCATGACTAATTAGGAAAAGTTAAATCATCCGCTCATTTTTACTAGCAAATTTACGCAACTATCATATAATATATAATTAAAGGAGGCTTTTTATTATGCCTGAACAAAAAACTTTTATTATGTTGAAGCCTGATATCTTAAATCGTGGCTTGATGGGGTCCATCATTACACGTATTGAAGATAAAGGCTACCAAATTGAACGCGCCCAAATCATGGATTTAGATAAACAAATGGTAGCGCATCATTACGCCCACTTATTAAATGAAGATTTTTATCCTAAACTTGAAGCTTATATGCTTTCTGGCCCAGTGTTTGCTATGGTAGTGACTGGAGAAAATGTCATTGCTGGTATGCGACAATTGATTGGTGCGACCGATCCAAATGAAGCTGAATCTGGTACTATCCGCGCTGATTTCGCCAAGAATGTGACAGAGAATGCTATCCACGGTTCGGATACTGAAGAAAATGCGGCTATCGAAATCACCCGTTTCTTCAATAGTTATGAATAATTAACAAAAAAGAGCTTTCACTAGCCAGTTATCCCAGCTACTATTGGAGATTAGCCAGTTAGTGAATGCTCTTTTTTATCATTATAATTTTTATACTAATTGGTCAGCTGCGGCAAGTACAGCGTCATAATTGGGTTCATCACGCATATCTGCAACAATTTCTATATACTGGATTTGATTTGTATCATCTACTAACAAGACTGTTCGCGCAAGTTTACCATACTCTACCATTTCAAGTCCTGAAGCTTTTGCAAAATGACCTTCCTGATCAGAAAGGTATGTCATATCGACATTATTGGCTTGGCACCAGTTGGTAATATCAGCAGGATCATTATAACTAATCGTTAAAATTGGATAGTTTTTTTCTTTGGCAAGTGCTGCAAAACGATTTGTTTGAATATCACAAGTCTTGGTATTAATATCAGGCACGATAGAAATAACGGTTAGCCCTTGAATAAAGTCTGCCAATTGAACAATTTCTTGATCACGGTTTAATAAGTCTACTAGGGGAAGTTGATCACCCTTTTGTAATGGTTGTCCTGCTAAATGAATAATTTGATCGCCTCTTGTAATTTGCATACTATTCTCCTTTTTCGTCTCTTAAGCATTTTTCTTTTCTTGCCAAGAATCACTAATTTGTTCAATCACGAATGGGGTCACCTGGTAAACATAATAGTTCAACCAATTGGCATATATAGTGTTAGCAGCTGTCCGCCATTTCAATTTTGGTGTCTTCTCGGGATTATTTCCAGGGTAATAATTTACTGGTAGGTCAATTAATTTACCGGCCTCAACATCTCGTTTATACTCTTTACCTAGTGTCTCAGCATCATATTCAGCATGTCCAAAGATAAACACAAAGCGTGAGTCAGTAGATTGTGCAATGGAAACACCTGTTTCTTCAGATCCAGCTAAAATTTCTAAATCTGCTGTATCTTCAAAAGCTTGCGTTGGCACCGTTGTGTGGCGAGAATGTGGCATATAGAAAATTTCATCCATTCCACGAACTAAGGAAACCTTTTTATCTCTTAACTCTTGCTCGTAGATACCAAATAACTTCTTATCTAAAGGTTTTTTAGTAATACCATAATGGTGGTAGAGTGCTGCTTGCGCTCCCCAACAAATATGCAAGGTTGAGAATACATGGTTATTTGACCATTCCATAATTGAGACTAACTCATCCCAGTAATTGACCTTTTCAAATTCTAAATGTTCAACTGGCGCACCTGTGATAATCATCCCATCAAAATAGCTATCTTTAATTTGATCAAAAGTTCGGTAAAATTCTTTTAAATGATTTTCAGAAATATGTGCAGCTTGGTGTGATTGCATATGAATAAAGGTCACATTCACTTGCAACGGTGAATTACTTAATAAACGCAACAATTGCTCTTCTGTTGCTTCCTTTGTTGGCATTAAGTTGACAATAACCACTTCTAAAGTACGGAAGTCCTGCATAGTGGCACGACGTTCATCCATAACAAAAATATTCTCTTGGGTTAATTTTTGTAATGCTGGTAAATCTTGAACTACTTTAATTGGCATTGAAATTCCCTCCATTTTATCGCGATAAATATTATCATTGCTACCCCGATATTTTCCTCATCATTCTTCATCTCATAAAAAAAATCCTTATAATACATACAGTATTATAAGGACGTTTAAAACGTGGTACCACCTTAATTCACGAACACAAGGTTCGCCTCATTCGTACAATCATACGAAGATAGGTTATCGACTATCAATCGCAAGTGCTAAAGATTACTACATTCTACACTTGTCACTCCCAGACCATTTTCGATTGAAGTACTTGTACCTGTTCCCACCATATACAGGTTCTCTGTGCCAAGTTTTTCAATTTACTTATCTTTTCAACGTGATCAGCTTTTATTTTTATCATCAAGTTCTTATACTTCTATAAGCAAATATTAAAACAATCTGTTCAAACTGTCAACCGTTATTGGTTCTTCCTATGCTTATATGTAATAATCATTTAAGTTAACTTAGAAATTGTAGGAATTGTGAAGCAATTGTAAAATAAATTAATACTGACGTTAAGTCAGATAATGTTGTAATAAATGGTCCTGACGCAACTGCAGGGTCAAAACCTAACTTATCCATTAAAATTGGAATTAATGAGCCTGCAAGGTTTGCAACTGTGATAGCACAAAGCATCGATACACCAATAACACCACCTAAAACAAAGTTACTCTGCCAAATACCTACCACTAGCATAATTACCAGTCCAGTTACAGCACCCGCAATCAACCCTGTCATAATTTCGCGTAGAATCATCGATCCCATAGTAGAACCTTCATCTTCTGGCGTTGCTAATTTACGAACTGCAACGGCTAATGACTGTGTACCGGCATTCCCTGATGTACCAGTAATTAGGGTAATAAATAATGATAAGGTTGCCACTTCTGATATCATATCTTCGTATTGACTAATTAAGGTAGATGTCCCCATTCCTAAGAATAATAAGGTAATCAACCAAGGTAAACGTGACTTCGCAGAATTCCAAGGTGATGAATATTGTTCATCTACGTCTACCCCAGCCAAACCAGAGTAGTCTTGCATCGCTTCGTCATTTAAAACGTCAATAACATCATCAACCGTTACAATACCAATCAATTCTCCAGTTTCTTCCACAACAGGAACTGCTAAGAAATCATAATCTTGAATTGTACGTGCAACGTTAATTTGATCTTCATTAACATCCACCGACACAACACGATCAGACATTAACTCATTAACCATCACATTACCATCATTCACAATCAAGTCACGAAGAGATAGTACGCCGACTAAACGGTTATCATCATCCACAACATATAGGTAGTAGATAGTTTCAGCATTCGCTGCTTTAGCGCGCAACATCGTCATCGCTGACTTAACAGTTTGATTGGTTGTGATCGACACGAATTCAGTGGTCATAATTGACCCTACTGTCTCATCCGCGTAATGCATCAACACTTTAATATCATCTGCTGCCGCTTTGGGCATCATATGCATATAGGTACGTACTTTTTCAACATTTAATTCATTTAAAATATCTACTGCATTATCGGTATACATGTAGGAAAGAACATCTGCTGCATATTTATCATCCATATCATAGAGAAAGGTCAAAATACGGTCATGATCATCTTCATCAATAATATCGTAAACTTCAGCCAAATCTTGTGGTGCTAAGTATTCATGTAACTTAACCCTCTCAGCTGGCTCCAATGAGAGATAAATCTTTGCCTGATCATAGGTATGGTTTTTGAAAAATTCTTCTCTAAAACTTTCTTGATCATTATGCTGTAACGCCTCTATGATACTTTCGTAGATTTCTTCATCTGTTGGCTGATTCAATTCAAAGATTTCTACTTCTTCATTTTCTGTTTCTCGATTATCTGATACTTGGTTATTTTCATCGCGACTCATATTCTCACCCCTATGTCATTTGTGATATGTATAGTTCATAGCTATTTTAACACATGCAAACTATTTTATTATAACCTATAGGTCAAAGCAAGCAGAAATATCTTCTGGCAAAGCTGCCTCAATTTCAACTAGTTCACCTGTAAATTGATGTTTAAACTTTAAAGACTGACAATGTAAAGCTTGCCTTTGAATACCATACCCCATTTGTCCACCATACAAGTCATCGCCAATTAAAGGTGCACCATTAAAAGCAAAATGCACCCGTATTTGATGGGTGCGCCCAGTATGCAACTGTACTTTATATACTTTTAAATTAGCCACTTCTTTAGATAACCAATACTCTGTTAAAGCAGACTGTCCTGATTCATGGACACGCCTTTCAATAATTGAACGTGGACTCCTCGCAATAGGATCATCAATAAAACCGTGCTCAAGATCACTGACCTTGGTATCTGTAATGGCAAGATAAGTCTTTTCAATCCCTTTTTGTTGCATCTGCTGGTCAATTAAACCATGTGCAAAAGCATGCTTAGCAAATAACATGACACCACTAGTATCGCGGTCTAATCGCGTGACTACATGAATAACTTGGTTATCATAATCTTGCCGTTGATAATAAGCTTTTAAAATATTGGCCATAGATCCCTGTGGATTATATTGAGAAGGAATCGACGTAAATCCTGCTGGTTTATTGACCGCAATATAGTGATCATCTTCAAACAAAATATCGATAGGTAAATGAATGGCCTCAATAATTTCCTGTTTTCCCTCATTCGGCAAAATGACCGTCACTTTATCGCCGACGGTCAATTGGTGACGGACATTTTTTTCTTGTCCATTTACTAAAATTTGACCTCCATGAAACTTAATGCGAGACAATAATCGTCTAGATATCCCCTGATGTTTCAAGAAGGTACGTGTTAACAAAGCTTCTTCAGCCTGCCATTCAAATACCATCATAAAAAATTGTCAACCTCTCCTTATTTCCGACACCAACTATTTTAAACTTATGTTTATTTGTTTTGAGCTTTTTCTTAATATTCTTCTTTAGGTAATTTTCGCTTTGGATAGTCGTTAATACCAATAAATGAATTTTCTACCCTATCCCAGAAATGCATATGACGGTAACGGGCAAAGTGCACCCGTTCCTTAGCTACCCGATAAGTAATTTTTTCTACGTCATTCAATGGAATATTTAAGTGATCTAGCGAAAGGAATACCCCTGTCATTGCATGCTCTTTGGATGGCTTCAAAACAATCCATTCATCTTTAGCAATTAGTAATGGGCTTGCCAAAGATCGATAAACGCGATTATTAATTGAAGCAATTTCAGTCATTTGAATGGTATCTAAACGCGGATGGACCACTGCTCCACCTAAGGATTTATTTAAACCGGTCGACCCAGTTGGCGTCGAAATGCATAGGCCATCCCCTTTGAAGAATTCAAACTTTTCTTCCTTAATATAAATTTCGCAGGTCATCGTACCTTCATATCTTCTAATAGCAGACTCATTCAGGGCAATATGACGTATTACTTGCCCATCACTATACTGTATTTCTACTTCAAGCAAAGGATAGGAAACACTTTCTCCAGAGTCATTACTCAAAGCTGCTAAAAATTCTGGTAATTCACTTTCTAACCAGTCTGTATAAAATCCAAGGTGGCCAGTATGAATACCAACAAAGCGAACTGTATCCAACTGATCTGCATAAGTATGGAACGTTTTTAACAGCGTCCCATCTCCACCGACTGAAATAGCTAATTCAGGATTTACATCATCCAATTCAAATCCTGAACTGATACAAGACGCAAAAATCATATCGCGAATTTTTTTAGAACTTTCAGTGTCACTATATCGAACTGCCACTCTCATCTATGTACCCTCCACAATTGATTTTCTATAACGCGTCTACACACTTACTGTCTCCTATAATCTATCAAGATGTACTATAGAGATGGTTTGTGTTTATCTTCTATTCGATCATCTACTGAATTTGAAAGTTTCGTGTGTTGAATTCCTTTTGAACTATTGGTATGAAAATACTTCTGTGCCTCTTTAATTTCCTCACGAATTTCAGACATTTCTTCATCCAAACGAAAGGCCGCCTCAGCGGCTCTTTCAAGTCGTTGGTGTAATGCTAAGGGATAATCCCCAGCATATTTATAGTTCAATGAATGTTCAATGGTCGCCCAAAAATTCATAGCTAACGTTCTTACTTGAATCTCCACAAGGATAGAATCCGTACCTGTAATTCTTTCAATTGGATAAGCAATAACAATATGGTATGACCGATAACCACTTGCTTTCTTATGACTAATATAATCACGTTCAACAATAATGTCAAAATCTTCACGTTGATGAAGGATTTCAACCACTTGATAAATATCCTCTACGAATTGACACATAATACGGATACCACCGATATCTTCTATTACAGTTTCAATATTATGCGCATTTAAGTCAGATACTTCTCTAAATTCAGCTTTCCTTAAAATACTGTCAGGTCGCTTTACCCGCCCAGTAACAAATTCGATTGGAGAATGAAGATTTGCTTCTTCAAACTCAGTACGAATACCTTTAAATTTTACTTTTAACTCCTCGACAGCCTGTCGATACGGCGCAAGAAAACTATGCCAATCTTCCACCATTTGGTCACCCACTTTATTTAATTTACTTTCATATACATCCTGTATATTCTATCACAAAAAGGGGTGATTTATAACAAGAAACGCAAAGATGACAATCCCCCTTTGTCGTTTCTTAAGTCAAAAATGCATCATACCGCTAACCCCTTTTATTGTTAAAAATATGTAAATCTTGATATACTAAAGTCGAATAAAGAAAAGAGGCGGTCCAATGGCAAAAAATCTAGAAATAGAATACAAAAACATATTAAGCCAAGCAGAGTACGAGAAACTATTTCAACAATACAGCTTCGAGGAAACTGTACCCTTAACACAAGAAAATTTCTATTTTGATACTGCCAATGGTGAATTAGGTAAACGACATATCGGTTTACGTGTAAGAATTACTGATAACTATGTGCATTTAACGATGAAACAACCTGTTAAAGATCATCAAAAATTAGAAACCACAGAAAAGTTAACTAAAAGCGATGGAGAATCTATCAAAGCAAACGGCAAACTATCTCATGGAGGCGAAGTCGAAAATTTCTTAGCCTCAATTGATATCTTATTGGAAGATTTAATTATTATTGGTCACTTTAAAACAATCAGACATCAACAAGTTGTCGAAGAACAAGATATGGTTTTAGATCACTGTTTCTTTACTAACTTTGAAGACTATGAACTTGAAGTAGAAACAAATAACCCAAAGGTTGGACTAACATTTTATCAAAATTTATTGCAAAAATTTAAAATTCCGCAAAGACCAATCAAGCAAAAAATTGTTCGTATGAACCAGAACCACGCTGATCCCTTAAACTAAATTCAATTATACTGTTATTCTATTCGTTACTGATAAAAATATTATTTAAGTTGGTCGATACAAATAGATTGCAGTTTTAAAGGGACCCTGTTAGAATTGGTGAGGAGTTACGAATACGAAGTAAGTAAATAAACAAAAGTTTTAAAAATATGAGTAAAGGAGTAGAGTATGGCACAAAAGATTACCGAAACGAATAACAGTAAAAAACTTGCGCCAGGTGCCTGTAAACACAATCATGTGTTTGAAGTTTTCTTATTTGTTAACCCGTTAGGAGACACCTGTTTAAATTGTGAAGAAGAAGTGTTGAATTTTGTACAGCATACGGATAAAAAAGTGTACTTCCGCTTTATTACTACGTCTGATATGCAAACTTTTAACAACTATACTAAAGCACTAGATAAACCCTTGTCTTTAGCCGATCGTAATAGCTTATATCTTGCCCACCAAGAAGTCTGTAAGGGCTACAAAGCTGCTCTACTTCAAGGTAAAAAAGTAGGTCGTGAATATTTAATGAAAATTCAAGACTATTTTGGCCGTCAAGGCAATCCTTATTCCAAAGAAAAAATGCTAGAACTAGCAAGTACTACTCGTCTAGATACTGAAATGTGGTTACAAGATATCGACTCAGACCTTACACAAGAGAGTATCGTTGTTGATGCAAAATTAGCTCGTCAAATGCAAATTTCAGCAAATCCAACGGTTGTTGTTTTTGATAACATCAACTACAAGTATGGTTTCAAATTAGAAGAAAATATCACGCTTGATAATTTAGAATACTTAACAGACCAGATGATGATTCATTCAGAAGAAGATATCGATCAAGAATTTGTAGATAAACCACAACTGACTTGTATCAAAAAATAAAGACAAAAAAAGAAGCCAGAATTTTTCGGCTTCTTTTTTTGTTTATTCTTTATAAGTTTTTATTTATTTAATAAGGCTTTTAGTTCGGCCAGGCGTTGCTCAAACTGAGCAAAGGTTTCTTCAATATAAGTCGCATTCGTCATATCGATTCCTGCTTTTTGCATCACATTAATTGGGAAGTCAGATGAACCAGACTTCAAGTAAGTTAAGTACTTATCTACCGCGCCATCTTTACCCTCTACTAATCGTTTAGCTAATGTATTTGCAGCAGAAAAGCCCGTTGCATATTGATAGACATAGTAATTCATATAGAAATGAGGTATACGAGACCACTCTAAAGCGATTGTTTTATCTTCACCAATTGAAGGTCCGTAGTACACTTTGTTTAATTCAAAATAATTTTCACTTAAGAAATCAGCTGTTAATGGTTGACCATTAGCATCAGATTCATGCATAAACTTCTCAAATTCCGCAAATTGTGTTTGGCGGAAGATAGTTCCTTTTACCCCATCAAGATAGTGATTCAGAATATAAATCTGTGCATCCTTGTCTTCAATTGTATCTAAAAGATATGAGGTTAATAGGTTCTCATTGGTTGTAGAAGCTATTTCGGCTACGAAAATTGAATAATCACCATATACATATGGTTGGTTACATCTAGTGTAATAGGAATGCATTGAGTGACCAAGTTCATGTACTAAAGTATACAAATCATTTAAAGAATCTTGCCAGTTTAGTAGGACGTATGGATTCGTATCATAGGCACCTGATGAGTATGCCCCTGAACGTTTACCTTCGTTTTCGTATACATCAATCCATTTTTCATCAAAAGCTTTCTCTAAATCTTTCAAATATTGGTCACCTAAAGGTGCTAAAGCTTTAAATGTGATTTCTTTTGCTTCTTCATATGTAAACTTAATTGGTGCATCACCAGTCAAAGGTGTATACATATCCCACATTTGCAAGTCATCAAGACCTAGCATATCTTTTCTCAATGCAACGTATTCGTGTAGTAAATGCGTATTCTTTCTAACTGTGTCTACTAATGTGTCATAAACGCTTTCTGGAATATTATTATTGTCTAAAGCTTTTTGACGAGCTGAATCATAGTGACGAATCTTTGCTGTATAATTGTGCCCTTTAATATTACCGGACATTAATGAAGCATTGGTATTCTTAACACTTTCATAGCTAGCATAAAGTTGCTTAAAGGCTTTTTCACGTACTGAACGATCAGCACTTTCTAATAAAACTCCATAAGAACCATGTGAAAGCGTCACTTCATTGCCTTCTTCATCTTTCACTTTACCAAACTTCAAATCCGCATTGTTTAACAGTGAGAAAGTGGTAGATGCATTTCCAAATATCTCACTTGCACCGGCTAGTAGAGCTTCTTCATCTGGCGATAATACATGTGCTTTTTTAGCAAATAATTCACGGAAGAAGTGACCATATTCAGCATGGTTTTCTAATGTCTTTTGCACGTCTTCCGATACTGATAAAACTTCTGGCTCGTACCAAGAAATCTTTTCACTCACTTGTGCAAGTAAGGCACCTGCTTGGCTATTGTATGTTAGATACTTGTTATTACTTGTGTCTTGGTCATGTTTTAGATGGGCATAAACATATAGCGTTTCTAATTCACGACTAATAGCCAATAAAGCCTCCAACACTGTAATTACTTGATCGGCACCTTGGTCTAAAGTTCCTTTATAAGTCTGAAACGCTTCCGCTTTATTAGGAAACGCTGCTAAAGCAGTCTCAAAAGCTTGGTCATCTGGGAAGATAGTCGATAAGTCCCATTGAAAGGCACTATCTACTTCATTTCTAGGTTTTACTTCAAAAATTTTTGCCATAATTTGCCTCCATCTTTTAATAATATTTTCATTTTAACATATGGAGGTTCTTTTCAACATTAATATGCTAACGATTTTCGTAATGGGCAATCAGCCACATCAACCAAGAGACAATGATTTCTTTAGTAAAAAATGGATGTTCAATAATCAATTGTTGATCTTGTAATAAATTAACAAATTGTGCGAAATGCGTCTTCTTTTTAGTATCAGCATCTTGATAATACATACTGAGATAGGCAAGTATTATAGCCCAATCAGCAACTTTTGAAAAAATACTTGTTGCTTGATAAGTAAATAATTCAACCGGTGCGTCTTGTATATGGGTATGTCTTTGGTAAATAATTTCTAGCACTTTCTGTTGATTAGTTGTTGGACTGACCAATACTTGCTTAATAAAGTGGTTTAGATTTTTAGGTGGAGGTAATTTTATTGGCCGGTCTTCATCAAACAATAAACGGGTGATAAAATCCCCCTGCTCATAAATATAGTGTTCGTTAAAATAGCTAATATATCTTTCGATTGATAAGCAAATTTGTTTTTGAGCCTGTCCATATAAATTGAGAGTCAATAAGATAACTTTACCCAATTTTTCATGCCAAAATGGTAGGTATAACCCATATTCATAGGAGTATTTCATAAAAGGTCGTATTGCATTCAAAGTTTTAGTAACAGGAAATTTGCTATTCTTACCGAATATTTTTTGATAACTTGACTGATAGCCTAATAACCACAATACGCGACAATTTACTATTTGATAATCAATTTCCCGTTTATATACATCTTCTGAAGAAATTTTCGCATATTGGACTTCAATTGTTAGATTATGGCTAATTTTTGTTTGGCTAGGTATGTATATATCGGCCCTTCTAAGCTGATTTTCAATTAACAATTCCAACTCACAATCAATATCTAAACCCTTCAAATGATTGTATATCACAGTTTTTTGATTTAAATGTATGTCAGATTCATTGACTTTATCATGATCTTTTACAGATTGGGCATAATGAGCAAAATGGGGTCTAGTGTCTTTTCCATTTTTTATATAGACTAGTCGTTTACATTGGCTACAAACGTACTTTTCAACCATCGGTAGTTTATGACCACTTTCATCAATAAGCTCTTCCGCAAAGACAAATGTGCCATCTTCTTTTAGCGCAAATCTCATCCCTTAACCCCCTCTCACTCTTTTATATACGTTATAATATGTCAAAAGTAGCTGGGTAATTAAAAAAATAAGGTAAAAGACATTTCGCCTTTTACCTTAACGTGTTTATCTAAAGCCAATCGCTTTTTCCATAGCTGCAAGTGTTTCATTTGCTACTTTATTCGCTTTTTTAGCACCATCTGCTAAAATATCATCTAATTCAGATGAAACCATTAATTTTGCATGACGTTCTTGCATCGGTTCTAAAACAGAGATCACGACATCTGCTAAGTCTTGTTTGAATTTTCCATAACCAGCATTTTGATATTCTGCTACTATATCGTCGATAGGACGGTTAGCAAATGAAGAATAAATCGTTAGCAAATTAGAAACTCCAGGTTTATTTTCCTTATCATAAGAAATTTCCCCAGATGAATCTGTCATTGCAGACTTGATTTTCTTCGTAATCGTTTTAGGATCATCCAATAAAGAAACAAAAGATTTTTTGTTGTCATCTGATTTACTCATCTTCTTAGTTGGTTCTTGTAAACTCATGATTCGGCCACCTTCTTTAGGTGCGTAAAACTCAGGCATTGTTAGAATTGATTTTTCCTTTTTGCCTGAGTAACGATTATTAAAACGTTCCACAAAGTTTCTAGTTAATTCAAGATGTTGCTTTTGGTCATCTCCAACCGGTACTAAATCAGTTTGATATAAAATAATATCAGCAACCATTAATGGTGGATAAGTTAATAGGCCTGCTGAAACTGATGCTTGTTTAGCAGATTTATCTTTAAATTGCGTCATACGCTCTAATTCACCTAAAGCCGTATTACATTGTACAATCCACGCAGCCTGTGCATGAGCAGGTACTTGGCTTTGAATGAAGATAGTTGCTTTTTCTGGATCAATTCCTAAAGCAATATACAAGGCGGCTAATGATCGAGTGTTTCGACGTAACTCTTCAGGATCTTGCGCTACCGTGATAGCATGTTGGTTCACGACACAGTAATAAGCTTCAAAATCATTTTGTAATTCGATAAATTGCTTCATAGCTCCGACATAATTACCGATTGTTGGCGTTCCACTAGGTTGTACACCAGAAAAAATACGTTTTGTCATCTAAAAATCCCCTCACTTAAATTCTATATTAGTATAGCATATTTCCGTTAGCTTGTTAGTATCTCGCTTATGCTTATTATTGTTAGTTGCTTCTTGCGATAACTTATTAATGATACGTCAAACTTGGTTAAAAAACCCATAGAAAATTCACAAACTCTGTGGTATACTATATATATGTTAGTTAAGAATTGTTTTTCATACAAAGGAGAGATACACATGGTAAAATTATACATATCACCAAGTTGTACTTCATGTCGCAAAGCACGAGCATGGTTAGAAGAACATGAAATTCCTTATACCGAAAGAAACATCTTTTCAGAACCATTAACCGAAGATGAAATCAAAGCCATCCTACGCATGACAGAGGAAGGTACTGAAGAAATTATTTCTACTCGATCAAAAGCATTCCAAGAATTAAATGTTGATCTTGATGAAATTCCTTTAAATGATTTATTTGAATTAATCCAAAATAATCCTGGTTTGTTACGACGCCCTATTATTTTAGATGATAAACGTTTACAGGTTGGTTATAACGAAGATGAAATTCGTCGTTTCTTGCCAAGAAGCGTTCGTAAACTTGAATTACAACAAGCGTTACGCTCTTACGAAGAACAAGAAGCACACGCTAATTAAAATTTTAAAAACAAGATAATAATGATGGAAAGAGTGCAATTTTCTGTACTCTTTTTATTTTCTAAAGTAAATTACTTTAACTTTTGCATCAATTAGTTTACACTACATAATAATAGATTGGGGTGATTACGATGGAAATGGAGTATATTAACGAAAATACTATCCGAGTGTTTATAGATACTGATGATTTAATTGAACGAGGGATCTCGTTTATGGATATCATGAGCAATCAAAACGAAGTTGAGCATTTTTTCATGAGTATCCTTGAAG
>JAEZWY010000226.1 GCA_023442905.1 Bacillota bacterium
CACAATACCCTCTGTTAATTTTCCAGATCGTTGGTCCTGTTTTTGAACAATTTTTACCTGGCTACCAATTTGAATATTACTTCTTTTATTACCTTCGTTCATGATGGGCTCCGTTTTCAGGTCTCGAATTTTTTATAGTCGCAACCATTTGTTTAACCCATTTTATCAGAAAATCATCGAAAAAGGCCAATATGAAAAACAATGGAAAGCCAGTCGCTGTGCCTTTACTAATATCACCAGTTATAATCCCAACAACAAACCAACATAAAATACCGTAGCATAATTATTCGCGTTCCATTTCTAAAATTAAACCTCCACATCAGTCCTCTAGCATCCTAAACTTATCTAACTTTTTATAGTTCATTTTTCTCAAATTATTGAAAGCATGATTGTATGTTTTATATTGTAATATGCATAATTGCGAATATTATTTTTGGGATAAAAAAGGCTATAATCTATTCAATTATAGCCTGCATAAGATATAAAATTGTTCCTACATCAATCTATCTATTACTAAGTCGTTAAATCGCAGCTAATGCTTTATCTAAGTCAGCTATGATATCATCCACATTTTCAATTCCGATAGACAAACGGATTGTTTCAGGTTTAATGCCACCTTCAGCTAATTCTTCTTCAGTTAACTGACTATGGGTCATTGAAGCCGGGTGAACCACTAATGATTTAGCATCTCCAACATTCGCTAATAGAGAGAATAGTTCTAGATTTTCAATGAATTTAACTCCACCTTCATAGCCACCTTTAACACCAAAGGTAAAGATTGAACCTGCCCCTAGAGGTAAGTATTTTTCTTTTAAGCTATAATATGGGCTACTTTCTAACCCCGCATAATCAACCCATTCTACTTTGTCGTGTTGCGCTAAGAATGTAGCGACTTTCTCTGCATTTTCAACATGACGATCCATACGTACATGTAATGATTCTAAGCCTTGAACTAATAACCACGCATTGAAAGGTGAAATTGAAGCCCCAGTATCACGTAATAGCGTCGCACGAATTTTTGTAGTATATGCTGCTGGGCCAAAGGCATCTGCGAAAACAAGATCATTATAAGTTGGATCTGCTTGACTTAAGCCTGGGAACTTATCATTTTGTTTCCAGTCAAACTGCCCACTTTCTACAATTACCCCACCGATTGAAGTACCATGACCACCAATAAATTTAGTCGCTGAATGGACAACGATATCTGCACCATGTTCAATAGGTCGTGATAGATAAGGTGTTGCAAAAGTATTATCAACGATTAGTGGAATACCATGTTTATGCGCTACTTCAGCTAAGCCGCTAATATCTTCAATATTTCCAGCCGGATTGCCGATTGTTTCTACAAATACAGCCTTGGTATTGTCTTGAATAGCTTGGTCTACATTCGCTAAATCACTCGTATCTACTATCGTCACATCGATACCGAAGTCCTTGAAAGTATGTTCAAATAAGTTGTGGCTTCCGCCGTATAGGTTAGCTGTCGCTACAATGTGGTCTCCTGCTTTAGCTAAAACTTGAATAGCATAAGTAATAGCGGCCATACCCGAAGCGACAGCCAAACCAGCTGAACCGCCTTCTAAAGCAGCCACTCTACCTTCAAAGACGCCCTGAGTAGGATTTGTGATTCGCGTATAAATATTGCCACCTTCTGCTAAAGCAAAACGATTAGCGCCCTGCGCTACATCATCAAAAACATAAGCTGTTGTTTGGTGTAAAGGAACAGCGCGTGAGCCTGTTTCATCAATCGTTTGGGCAGCGTGAATGGCTTGTGTCTCAATTTTATAGTCTTTTGTCATAATAAATTCCCCCGATTTTTTCATTTTTTCATCAAAAAAGCTTCCATCCCTTGCTTATGCAAAGGATGAAAGCTACTTCATGGTACCACCTTAATTTATTATATTATCGCTAATATAAACTCACAGAGTACGTTAAAAAATCATTGTACTCTCTCCCTGTAACGGGGGCTCCCGAATAATCCTCACCTATCTTAGGCTTAAACTATTATACTCCAAGACCATTTTCTTCTAATCGCCTTGACCTACTTCCACCACACATAGGCTCTCTCAGCAAGGGTCATAAAATACTTATCCCATCATCGCGTACTACATATATTGTTTAATACATGTTAATGGCATTTTGATGATAAGTCAACTGCTTATTTTTAATTTTTATTTCATTTTAAACCTTTTGCTAAGCGTAATTCACTATATTAATAAGATGTAGCGCATAACTTTTTAAAAATTAGTTTACACCTTCATCAACTTAATTCTGCTTACAGGTAAACTCTCCGCAACTTTTACTTACGCATTAAATTACTGCTGATACTTTTTCTAAACCTGTTATGCTTATACTAACACCTTCGATTCCAAAGGATAAACAGGTTGTTTCAGGCTTTATGAGAAACCTATCATCATAAATACCACCTACAAGTATTATCGACTTAGTTTATTTTTATAAAAAACGTTGAAGTATCTGCTTGGTTTCTTCGTCGCTTGATTCAGTTTGATTGGCACTTTGAGAGACGGAATGGATGATATCCGCTAGATTGATTTGTTGCATCTCTGCTTCAACGCTACGTTGCAATTGATCATATTTTTCAGCTAATACACCTTGGATGTTACCCCCTACAACACAAGTTGGGGCTGTTTTTTCATCCACCCGGAATATTTGCTGGTCTTCATCAATAGCTTGATAAATATCGTAAAACGAAATATTTTCGGGATCTCTACTTAATGCCGGATTGGCCTTACCAGATTGGCTGATAATAAGGCCGGCCTTTTTGAGGCTACTCATAATGCGTCTAACAGAAACGGGATTAGCATTCACACTTTTGGCTATCACTTCACTTGATAAGTCCGTACCTTGAAGCATCTCGATATAAACTAAAATATGAATAGCATCACTAAACTTTACTGAATGTTTCATCTGAATATCCCACCTCTTTTCTCTTGACTTATTATAGCACATTCACTATTATTAACCTGTAACTTTAATTATTACAGGTAGAAAAAAGGAGTGTTTATTCATGAAATATTTAGTAACTGGCGCAACAGGTGCCTTTGGTGGGCTTGCATTAGACAAATTAAAAACATTAGTTCCTGTATCAGATATCCACATCTTAGCACGTAGCGAAGAAAAAGCTGCGCCACTTGCTGAAGATGGCTATACAGTACACATCGGCGATTACTTAGATAAAGCATCTTTAAAAGCTGCCTTCACAGGTATTGACCGCTTATTACTGGTTTCATCAGCACCTGGCACTCGTCAAGAAGAACATCAAAATGCAATTGATGCAGCCAAAGAAGCTGGCGTTAGCTTTATCACCTATACAAGCTTTGCCAATGCAGACCAATCTTCTGCCGACCTAGCAACTGACCACCGTTATACCGAAAAAGCCATCAAAGCATCCGGCATTCCT
The DNA here is from genome assembly GCA_023442905.1 of Bacillota bacterium. Taxonomy (GTDB): domain Bacteria; phylum Bacillota; class Bacilli; order Lactobacillales; family Aerococcaceae; genus Aerococcus. The sequence continues at coordinate 3,422 of JAEZWY010000226.1, forward strand.
TTTACAATTTTAAGAAATAACTGGTACTTGGAAAATGAACTACCGCTAGTAGGTGCAGCTTTAAACAGTGGTAAACTATTATACACCGCTGAAAATGGTAAAGCTGGTTGGGCATTACGTCGCGAATATGCTGAAGCAGCTGCGATTGTTTTAGCTGGTGAAAAAACGTTCCCTGAAATCCTAGAATTATCTGGTAAACCAGTAGACTACGCGACTTTAACTAAAGCACTAGCAGAAGCAACAGGTAAAGAAATTGCCCCTCTAGAAACTAACGACGAAGCATTCGTTAAAAATCTAACTGACAATCAATTACCAGAACCAGTAGCAGGCTTCTTCCTAGCGATCCAAGGAGACATTAAAAATGGTGTATTAGATGTACAATCAGATGACTTTGAAAAAGTATTAGGCAAGCCATTAACACCGCTTGTAGACGCCTTTAAAGAATTACTTCAATAATTTCATATCATCCAATAAACCACTCTTCATAAAAAATCAAAAGACCCTACTAGCTAGCCATAACGGCCACTAGTAGGGTCTCTTTTTTACTACAGTATTGCTTTATAGTCCACATCTGTATAAGAAAAATTAGTAATCAAATTAACCAATTGATCATAAGTTTCAAGACTTATTGCCTCCTTAAATCCATCATAATCATTGACATGGACTTTTCCTATACAACACACGCAAACTCTAGCAATATGTGCCCCAGAACATGGCTCATCACGACAGATCACAGCAATATGATCATGCTCCTTAGGATCCCCTGTCTTACTTTTGCGAAAACGAAAATACGGCATAAAACCTAGGGCGCCAATCCCACCTACAAATTCACTAAAATTTACGCACTCATCATTAAACATTCGACACACTCCTAGTTATTTTATTCAATAAAAAAAAGCACAACGCGACTCGTCGTGCCAATAACTTGGTTAGACTCATCTATCTCTTTCGAGTTGGAATTAGCACCTTGCCAAAGGTAGGTTGCTGAAGCTTCATAGGGCCAAATCCCTCCACTTGCTCTGAATAAGTTGTGTTCTTTAATTGTATTCGTATTATACCAAATGTATTGATAGATTTCAAATCGTGATGAAATTAGACAATTAGATTAAGATAAGCAAACTTTTATTCGATTTATTTATCCATTCAATTATGAAGTGAAAATGATGATACCTATACGCGACGCTAGTTCGACGTTTCAAAACTATCATCATCCATTTGACATATGATTGTCCTAGCTATCTTCCACATGATAAAACCTCCTAAAGCAAGACTGTAATCTGGCTTTAAGAGGCTTCTACAAACCATACTAGTAGCTAGTATAATCATTATTTATTTAAAAACATATGAAGATTTTGCATATAAAACCCTATTCAAATACAGTATGTGTTGCTGCACTAAAATTCCCTACATATGTATCCTATATCCATTAAGCACATTCTGTGACCCACTCTATAGGCTACTATAGTCTATATTGTAAGTGTCCCATTGTGACAAGTCGCCTGCTTCTAACCCTTTCTTAAACCAGTTTTGCCGTTGCTCAGCAGTACCATGGGTGAAAGAGTCGGGCATCGTATGGCCATAGGCCTTTTCTTGCAAGACGTCATCACCAATGTGATACGCCGCGTTTAATCCTTCTTCAAGGTCCCCTGCTTCCATCCAATCATTCTCAACGACGTTATGGGCCCATACACCAGCAAGATAGTCAGCTTGTAATTCCATCCGTACAGTCCATTGATTTTGTTCAGTTTGACCAACTTCAGACTGAATTTGTCGAACCTGATCGGAAAGGCCAAGTTGCTGTTGAACATGGTGCCCTACTTCATGGGCGATCACATAGGCCATAGCAAAATCACCACCGCCTCCATAATTTTTAACAAGTTGATTATAGAAATCTAAGTCGATATAAATAGTTTCATCCGTTGGACAATAGAAAGGTCCAACTTCAGATGTATTATACCCACAAGATGAATTCACAGCATCCTCAAAGATGACCAAATCTGGAGCCTTATATGTATATCCAGCTTCAGAAAATGCTTGTGTCCAGTACTCTTCGGTATCATAAAGGATAACGGAAACAAATTCAGCCAACTCATCTTCAGTAACTGTGTCACTATCTGTGGATCCAGTCTCTGGCAAACTGACCTGACTATTAGGATTTGCTTGAATTTGCGTATTCGATTCCATCTGTCCTGGTAATTGGACATCTACCTGACTGGTTTGATCGTTTGATTGATTATTGCTTGAGCTAGACTGGTTGCCACCTAATAAAGATGTCCCTCCAAATACAAAGAATATAATCAGCATTAAGATAATCGAACCGCAACCTAAGCTTCTGCCTCCAGTTGAAGTCCCGCGACCACCTGGAAGCTGAATAGGTATTCTACCTCCGGATCGCCCTTGCCCCA
>JAEZWY010000003.1 GCA_023442905.1 Bacillota bacterium
GAATAAATCACATCTACATTATTGGTAAACATGGCATTGGCAATTTGCTGCCCTTTAGAAGCATCGCTAAATGATTCTGTATATTGGCTTTCAACTGTAATATTTTCATCAATATAAGCAACACCCACTTTAAAACCTGTTTCAAAACGATCAATTACAGGTATTCTTGTACCGCCAATAAAACCTACCCGGTCGGTTTCAGTATTTAAAGCAGCTGCAACACCTGCTAAAAAGGCAGATTCCTGGTCCTTAAAGGCAATGGAAACAGCGTTGTCTAAGTCTACTTCACCGTCAATCAAGGCATAGTTTTGGTCAGGATTTTGTGGTGCGACTTCATTTAAGGCTTCGGCTGTTGTATAGCCCAAGCCTACGATAATATCATATTCATCCGCTACAGCTACATTCAGATTAGGGATCAATTCTGATTGGTCAGGAGACTCATAATACTGTACTTTAGACCCTGTATCAGCTTGCCATTTCTGTAATCCTTCCCAAGCAGACTGGTTAAAAGAACGGTCATCAATGCCCCCTTCATTGGTTACCATACCAATAGATAAGGCCGATTCATCTGATACTTGACTAGATTGGTCACTAGACGTAGCACTTGTTTCTGCATTTGCTTCTGTACCAGCGTTTTGACCTTGGCACGCTACTAATAGTAATGAAGCACTAGAAATTAAAAGAGATTTAAGTAATAAACGCATGAATTGATTTTCCTCCCAATGAAAAACTTTAATATTCGTTTTTTCACTATGATGTTTTCTTTACTTCACTACAATAGCACAGTTTCAAATTTAATTCCATACACTTTCGATTAAAATAACTAATATAGTTCGTTATTTAACGTCTTAAACTAGTAAACTACATAAAATCCTACATTTTATCTTCAAAATCACGAACAAAAAAAGACCACCTCCTGAATACCTTACAGGTGGCAGTCTGAAACTGAATATAATCATTTAGCTATTAGTCATAAAAGTGGTCGCGGCGATATTTCATTGCTACTTCACCCAACTGGGCTAATAATTCGTCTTTTTCCTCGGAAGAATACACATTGGCACCAGAAGCTTTCTCGTGTCCGCCCCCATCATGTTGGCTAGCGATATGGTTGATTACTGGACCTTTAGAACGGATACGGCAACGTACTTTGCCATCTGGTTGTTCGATAAAGGTTACCCAAGTAATAACGCCTTCAATAGTCCCAGGAATTTGAACAATTTGATAAGTTTCATTGGCTGTTAAGTCTAGTGACTGCAATAAATCTTGCGAAATATAAACTGAGTTCACTGTACCTTGCGCTGAAAGCTTCATATTTTGTAAGACATAAGCTTGTAAGCGTGCTTGCGAAATCGTTTGTGTATTGGACTCTTGCATTAATTCAGATGCTGGGAAATCATAATCCAACAAAGCACCGGCAATTTGCATAGTGTCACGGGTAGTATTGTCATATAAGAAACGACCAGTATCCCCAACAATACCTAAAAAGAAGCATTTAGCAGCTTCGTCATTCATTTGTAAGTCATTATCTTCACGCAATACGATAGATGCCCATAGTTCTGAAGTTGATGAAATACTCGGTTCAACAATCATAAAGTCCCCATATGGATCTTCATTTGGATGGTGATCCACTTTAATCAGTGTAGCACCTTTTTTATAGCGTTGATCATCAATTCTTGGTCGATTAGCAGAATCATTCACAATCACAAGTGCATGCTTGTATGTATCATCCGAAATATCATCCATGTCCCCAAATTCCGCTAGTGAGTCATCATCTTGACCAACTGCATAGATATCTTTATGAGGGTAAGTCTCTTCCAAAACAGCTTTCAACCCCATTTGCGAACCTAATGCATCTGGATCTGGGCGAACGTGGCGATGAATAATAATGATATCGTGTGCCTCAATTGCCGCTAATATTTTATCTAACATATTGACCTCTTTCTAAGACCTAAAAAATTTTCTGTATTTAAATTATACCCTTGTTTGGTAGATTCGTCATTAATTTGTCAGAGTTTTCACACTTGCCAAAGCTTTCGTCATGACTTGTTTACCATGGTAAACGGTAATATCAATTTCCATTGAACGTCTAGAGACGTCCAAGAATTCTAACACAATATCAATAGTTGATTGTAGTGGTACCAATTTTAAATAATAAGCACTTACCTTATCCACAACAATTGATTTACCCTGTAACTTTTTCACAAATTGTTTTACCGATAATTGGATAATACTATCTTGTAAGGCATTAGATAAGGCCCCAAAATCATCAGTTAATGACACATCACTTAAGAATCGGTAACGCGCTTTTGTCATATCCTCGTTTTGTGCAACAAATTTTAATTTGTCAGCTAATAGCATCTCAATGCGGTTTTCACTCTGTTCTGTTTGTTGCGTATACTGTAATGTTCGCAGGACATCTTGTCTGGATAAGATCCCTTGTAGGTAATCTTCTTCATCCACAACAGGTAGAATTTCTAACCCATCCCAAATCATCATATGTGTAATTGAAGCCACACTCATTGGCTTTTTAGCAGATATTGGTGTTGGTGTCATAGCTTTAGCCAAGTGCGTCTCTGGTGCAAAATCTAGGATATCTTTGGCTGTTAAAATCCCGGCTAACTTACCATCTCGTTCACAAATTGGAAAACGGGTATGCCCAGAATTTTCTGACAATTTCCGATAAGCAGTAATCGTATCATCTGTATATAAAAACTGCGTTTGTTCAAGCGGAATATAAATATCTTCAACCAATAAAATATCTTTCTGCATTGACCGCTCAATCATGGCTTTATTAATGAGGGTTGCAGTTGCATATGTATCAAAGGTAACACTTAATAAGGGGACTTCTCGTTCATTAGCCAAATCGACAATCGCCTCTGAAGGTTTAAAACCACCAGAAATAAGTACTGCAACATCATTTTCCAAAGCAATTCGTTGAATTTCATCGCGGTTCCCAACGATAATAAGCGAATCTGGTTCAATATAGCGACGCATACCATCTGCTTCCATTGCCCCAATAATGAATTTTCGTACCTGACGACTAAGACCTGAAGCACCACCAAGTACCTGACAATCTGTCACATTGATCATTTCTTCGATCGTTAAATGATGCATACGGCGGTTTTCATTCTCTTCAATGCGGACGGTCCCCACCCGCTCTTTAGTTGCGACTAAATGTAAGTTTTCTGCTGATTTAATAGCGCGATAGGCAGTTCCCTCTGAAACCTTTAGATTACGTGCGATAGATCTAACCGAAATTTTGGAATCGATGGGGAGATTTTGGATATACTGGATAATTTGTTCATGTTTAGTTGCCATTGCTTGCACTCCTCCGTTTAACGTCTGACCCAATCGGTTTTATATGTCACCATCTACATCTTCGGATGACACTTGGTCTGGGGCAGGTTCTATTTCTTTATAATTTGTTTGATTGATAGTATCTGATAATTGTGAATTGGCTTTATAAGCAAGTGGTCCTACCTGTCTCTGGTCATTATCATATAGATTTAAGCGAATATTTTCAAAAGCCAACTGCGATAAATCACTTACTGTAATACCTAGTAGACGAATACCTTGACTAACATCTCCATATGTCTGCCATAGGTCTAAAGCGTAAAAATAAATATCCTGACTATCTGAAATTGCATCAATAAGAGATGTCTGCCTTGTGACGGTATCGAAATCAGCATTCCTAAACTTCAAGGTCACAACTTTTCCGTGCATATCCTTTTTAGCCAGCGCTTCACTAACAGCATTAGCTAATTTTCGTAAGTTATCTTCTACTTCGTTATCATGGTATAGGAAGGGGTAAAATGTCCGCTCCTTACCGATAGATTTACGGATGCGCGTAACTTTTACTGGTCGATCATCCACACCACGAACCCGCTCATACAAGGCTAATCCAGCCTTACCGAAATATTGTATACATTCATCTTGAGATAACTTTTTTAAGTCAGCACCCGTATAAATATCTAGTTCATGCATCTTTTCAGCTGACCGTGTACCCACCCCATAAAAATCTTCAATCGGTAGTTGTTCTAGAAATGGGATTGCTCGTTTAGGCGTAATGACCGTCATCCCAAAAGGTTTATGATAATCGGAAGCTAGCTTGGCGATAAATTTATTATAAGATACCCCAATTGAACAAGTAAGATTCAATTCATTATATATGGTTTCCTGAATCTCCTTCGCCACATCCATAGCATAAGGGATACCTTTTTTATTGTCTGTGACATCTAAATAAGCTTCATCAATTGATAAAGGTTCGATGATATCTGTATACCGTTTGAAAATGGCTCTTACTTGTTCAGAAACTTCTCGATATAAAGCATAATTACCTGATACAAATATCCCTTGTGGACATAGACGGTATGCTTCAGCTGCTGACATAGCTGAGTGAACCCCATATTTTCGCGCTTCATATGAAGCTGTCGATACAACACCTTTGCCAGAATTCTCTTTAGGATGTCGCGCGATAATCACAGGTTTACCTCGGTATGCAGGATGGTCTCTTTGCTCAACAGAGGCGAAGAAGGCGTCCATATCGACATGCAGTATTTTCCTTGAACCATCAATTTTAGGATCATCAAATGATAATATGCCAATCGTACGCATGACACTTGCCCCCTTTAAAAACTGGGTCACTTACGATAAATTAATCTTCATCTACAAAAATATTTACGGTCGCTTTAGGATTTAAGACAATACTTTCTCCCTTACGGACAATAGTAAACGACTTATCAAAGGCTTCAATTTCATCAATAGTATATTTTTTGTCTAATTTGACATCTAGTTTATCCAAATAGTTCAACAAGTCCTTATCATCCGTTACACGTTGGATTTTAAACTTGTCTCCTACAGCTAAATCAGATAAAGGTGTCATCGCTTCCTTGGCCATTACACCATCTTTATTAGGAATAGCCCCACCATGCGGACAGTATACTGGATTCCCTAAAAATGCATCTAATTGATCAATAAAGAATTCAGTTCCTGTATGTTCTAATTGTTCAGCTTCTTCATGGACTTGGTCCCAGTTGTAACCTAACTTTTCATACAAAAACATTTCCCATAAGCGGTGGCGGCGAACTAATGATGCCACCATCTTCGTTCCTTCTTCAGTTAATTGCACACCTTGGTAAGGAATATAGGTGACCCAACCTTCTTCTTGTAATTTAGAAATCATTTCTGTTACAGAGGCTGCAGAGATGTTCAAAGCTTCACTAATTGCTTTGTTACCCACTCGGTCCATCTTGCCACCGAACTCAAAAATGACTTTCATATAATCTTCTCTACTTTTAGACATGGCTAATCACCTTTCTTTATTGCTTACGCTAATCATAACTATTATACCTTAATTTTAGGTGTTTTGGAAAAATCCTTGGTCTATTTTTATAGATATACCTAAAAAAATTGTTTATATAGATTTTTAACCAGGTATTGCTATCTGCTTCCTCTTCCAATATGTAAAAGAGGCATGACCCAAAAGTCATACCTCTCATTTTTCATATAATTATACTATTTCAACAAGTCATCAATATTCATTTCATCTAAGGGATGAACATCATATACTGTCGCTTGTAGCTTTGCATAATCTAAATAGTCGTTTGCGTGTAATTGATTGATTTCTTGCACACGGGTCCTAAATTTCTTTGGTGCCTGTCGTTTCCACGCAAAGTCTTTAAAATATTCTTCAATGTCTTGCCATTCTATCCCATTATACCCTTGTTTTTTAATACTTTGAGATTTTGAAAGAAACCATGGACGAAGACAGAGGAATTCAAAGTTCGAAACTTTCATAATGGCCTCCGTAACGAAAGGTTCAATCATCCTGAGTCCAGCAAATGCTGTGACTAGTTTTGATTATCCTCTTGTTGGTCGCCTACTTCTACATCTTGAGTATCTTCAACGATTACCTCGTTTTCACGCGCTTCTTCTTCAGCCGCATCGCTTACGATATCGTTTGCTTCCTCAGTATTCATTGGATCTGCCTTTTGTGTACGCGCGATTGCACGACGGTCAAATACTAAGTAGATACCTTCACAATCTAAAGTAATCGTATTTTTAACTTCATCGATTTCAGCAATGACACCATGTAAACCACCAATTGTTACTGCAGAATCGCCAATTGCCATTGCAGCCATCATTTGTTGCGTTTCTTTTTGTCGTTTTTGTTGCGGTCTAATTAACATGAAGTACATTAAAGCCACTAAAACAACTATATATAATACTGTTCCCATTAAAAGAATTACCTCCTGTTTGATTATTTGTTCACAAATGAACCGTTAATTTTTTCATCATTAGCATAATCGTACCATAAAGTACCCGCTAATTACATTAGTTTAATCTTGTAACACGAAAGTTTTAACAAAACCAAACTTAGCCCTTTTTCAAAAAAGAAATTTCTTGAACTAAAAAGCTGTCTTCTGCACCTTACCGTAATACTGTAAGAAAAATTCGTCTCTAAAGTCTAATAAACGATCTTCGCGAATAGCATCTTTAATTTGCTCCATAAGGTTAATCAAGAAGTGTAAGTTATGAATTGATGTTAAACGTAAGCCAAATGTTTCATTCGCTTTCAATAAATGACGGATATAAGCACGCGTATAATTACGGCAAGTGTAGCAGTCACAGTTTGGATCTAAAGGACTAAAGTCACGCGCATATTGCGCATTTTTGATGACTACACGACCTTGACTCGTCATTGTCGTACCATTACGGGCAATACGAGTTGGTAATACACAGTCAAACATGTCGACACCACGAATGACACCTTCAATTAAGGCATCCGGACTACCTACCCCCATCAAGTAACGTGGTTTATCTTCAGGCATAACAGGTGTTAGGTAATCTAAAACCTGATACATATCTTCCTTAGATTCACCAACCGATAAGCCACCGATTGAGTAACCAGGGAAATCTAACCCGATCATATCTTTCGCATGTTGTAAGCGTAAATCTTTATACCCTGCACCTTGTAAAATACCAAATAAAGCTTGGTCATCTGGACGTTGATGGGCATTTAAGCCACGTTCAGCCCAGCGTGTCGTACGATGAATAGATTTTTCAACATAGGCATGGTCATGGTTGAAGTCTGGACATTCATCAAACGACATAATAATATCCGCACCCAAGTTATTTTCGATGTGAATCGCTTTTTCAGGAGATAAGAATAACTTTTTACCGTCCAAATGTGATTTGAAGGTTACCCCTTCTTCTTCAATCTTACGAGAATCCGCAAGTGAGAAAACTTGGAAACCGCCTGAATCTGTTAAAATCGGTTTATCCCAGTTCATAAATTGGTGTAAACCACCAGCTTCTTTGACTAAGTCATCCCCTGGACGTAACCACAAATGATAGGTATTGGATAGAATGATTTGGGCATTCATATCATTCAACTCTTCAGGAGACACAGCTTTCACAGATGCTTGCGTACCAACAGGCATAAACACAGGTGTTTCAATAGTTCCATGTGGTGTTTCCACTTGACCCAAACGTGCCCCTGTATGTTTTTCTTTCTTATGTAATGTATATTTTAATGCACTACTCGTCATTAGAATTCCTTTCTTTCTACCACATATGCAGCTAAACTCATAATGTGTAAACGACTAGCTTTTTCACCTAGTCCAACATATTGACAACTAGATAATGTTAACACGCATCTGCCTTGCAAGCAAGGGCCACAGGCTATTACCCAGGCATTTTTAGCCTAAATTTAATTTAACCCTGACAAAATATTTTCAATATCGTTTTGAATCTGCCCCTCAACTTCTATGATGTCAGCAGCCTTATATTGACACTCAACAGCAACCGGAATTTCTGGATTAAGCTCTTTTAAAACACCGACAATATCCACATCCCCTACTGATAATCCAGCTAAATTTGTATTAGTTGCTTGCTCCACTTGCTTTAAATGGACATAATGCACTAGCGGTAACACATTTTTTACTGCTGCTACTGGATCTTCATCGAAGAATAAGAAATTCCCCACATCAAAGCACATACCCACTTCTTCATTGCCGTACTCTTGTAAAAAGGCTTTAAAGTAATTGCTAGCACCAGTTTCTTCTGTGTTGTCATTTTCCAATGCAAGAGATACACCATAGCGTTCAATTAAGTTGTTTACTGATGTCATATCCGCTGCTACTGTTTCCGGATTAAAGGCACCCAAGTTTACTTTTAATTGTACGGCACCCACAGCAGTAGCCCATTCAAAATAATTTTCTAATTCATTATTCAATGCGCCGTCCACAAATAAAGGCGCTGGTACTGAAAGAAACACTGTTAATCCAGCTTCTTGATTCGCCACTTTTAAATCAGTCAATTCTTGGTCTGTCCCATCAAAGTATTCACTTCTCAACTCAATATAGTTAAATCCTAAACCTTTTACAGAATCAATCATATCTAATTGACCAAAATCATCTTGAACCATTAAATCGCCGTAAGCAATTGTATTTAAAACCCAGTTCATTATTTATACTTCCTCTCTGATTTTAACCTTGGGTAAACTAAAATCACCAAGCTAGGCTTGGTGACGTTTAGCGACTGGTTTGTCCAGTATTTCTTTTAATAATATACCACGTTTTAGGTCGTCTTGACTGGATAAAGCTAATATTTCTCGTGCTTTCAGTGTCTTTTTCTTCGTTTCAGTGGCGACCCGTAAGTCTTTACCAGGATCTTCCATTTCCTCAAATAAACGACCCAGCTCTTCATCTAAGCGGTTTGCTTCACGATCATACATTTCATCCATTTTCTGCAAGGCTTTACCTAATTCAAGGTCATTCGCTGCCATCTCTTGGTCAAAATAATGGTCGTTAGACATATTAGTATCGTTAGCTGAGCCTTCAGAAGACATTGATCCTTCTCCAGAATAACTTGAGCCATCTGCAAATTGATCCGATGCATCAAAACCATTCCCCTCACCTACAAATGCCATCTCTTGATTCGCATCTGCCTGGTTTAAAGTTGCATGTTGGTGTTGACGTTTCTGTGCACGCAGCGCTTGGCTTTGCTGAGCAAATTTCTGACCTTGACCTTGCTGTCCCGCGTTTCTTCCTTGTCTTGCTTGCATATTTTGCTTACGCGCGCTCATCTTCTCCGCTTTCAATTCTTCAAAAGACTTTTGACCGGCGGTATCGACTTCATCTAAATAATTTTGCGCTTTAGCAAGATAGTCGGCCAATGTTTTGGGTTTATTATCCTGTTGCTGTCTACTAGAGGTTCGTGTTTGGTGGCTATTTTTTTGAGTACTTACCCCATTTTCACTCATTCTAGAAGGCTCATTCGACGCATCAAAGCGTCGAGCGGCTTTCCTAGCTTCCGCTTTTTGCTTTTTTTGATGTGCCTCATAGAAACTAGAAGCTAATCCAAAGAGAAATATTAAAATTCCTATTAGTTCCATTATTGATCACCTGAATTATGTTCAGATTCTCCTTCAGAAAGACTTTCACGCATCTTAGTATCCGCTTGGATATTTTGCATATTGTAATAATCCATTACCCCAATTTTACCATTTCTAAAGGCCTCAGCTAAGGCTTCTGGTACTTGAGATTGAGCTTCCACAACTTTTGCACGCATTTCTTGTGTTTTCGCAATATTTTCTTGTTCTTGAGCAACCGCCATCGCACGACGTTCCTCAGCTTTGGCTTGGGCAATTCGTTTATCCGCTTCGGCTTGCTCTGCTTGTAGTTTAGCCCCAATATTACGACCTACATCTACATCCGCAATATCAATGGATAAGATTTCAAATGCTGTTCCAGAATCTAACCCTTTTCGCAAAATAGTTTGTGAAATCGCATCTGGGTTTTCCAAAACTTCTGAATGTGTCGCTGCTGAACCAACAGTTGTGACAATACCTTCACCAACACGGGCGATGATAGTAGATTCACCAGCACCCCCAACTAAACGTTCAATATTAGCGCGTACAGTTACTTTCGCTTTAGCGCGTACTTCTATCCCATTCATTGCAACTGCAGAAATAATGGGTGTTTCAATCACTTTAGGATTAACAGACACTTGAACAGCCTCAAACACGTCACGACCTGCCAAGTCAATAGCCGCAGCTTGTTCAAATTCTAGGTCAATATTAGCGCGTTGGGCTGCAATTAAGGCATCCACAACCATATTAATATCCCCACCTGCTAGATAGTGGGCTTCTAAATCATTTAAATCAATCGTTAATCCTGCTTTTGTAGCTTTAATCAAAGGTTTAATAATATTATTTGGATTCACACGACGTAGTCGCATTCCGACTAAATCGCCAATCCCCACTTTTACCCCTGAGAAATAAGCAGTTACCCAAAGGCCAACTGGCACAAAGGTAAAGAACAGAATTAAAACGACTAGAATAATGATAGCTAAAATCAAAATTCCCCAAATACTTGTGTCACTTCCATATGAACTATTCATGGTTCACTCTCCTTACTAATAACTGATTGTTCCGAATTCTCACAACAACCACACGCTCATCACTACCTATCACTTCATTATCACTCATGACTTCTAAAATCTGTCCATCAGCAAACGTAGCCTTTCCTGTCGGTCGCAAAGGTGTTAGTGTCACAGCTTCTTTTGAGACATAATCCGCAACTGACACACTCTGTGACTGATAACCACGTTCCCGGTTCAATGATGTCTTCAGTACAATTTGATCATTAAAAGGGATACTGTAACCTAACTTCACTAAAATGTAAAAAGCAACAATACCCACAACTACACCAATCGTTAAATCTACCACCGCGTCGCCGATATCAGCCGTTTGGCCCATTAACCCCCAGGCACCGACCAATAACCCAACGACGCCTAATATACCATAAGTAGGTAAAAATACTTCAGAAATAATCAAAACAGTCCCCAAAGCAAACAGCATCAAAGACAACCATGAGCCATTGTCATACAAACCAAAATACAATAAGAATGATCCCGCACCAACAATGCCTCCCAGCATATAATGACGTGTCATCATTCCAGCGATAATGGCTAGGATACCAATGGAAAATAATACCGTCTCCATTTCTCCACCTCCATCTATCTTCTATACTATATATTTTACCATATTGAAAGACTGCTTTCATAATGATAGCTTATTTTCAGTAGCTTTATCCCTTATGTTCATATATGAAAAAAGACCCCCACAGTCCTACTTTACTAACAACTGTGAGGGTATGGTTATTGACTTTTTTTACCTTTAAGTAACCGATCAATATGGATAATCAAATACATCAATTCTTCATCTGAAATCGCTACCTCTTGAAAAGTTAAAATATGCATTTTAATTTTATTCGCTACATCAACAGCTTCTCCGTATTGATCATAAATATGGTTGAATAAGACATCATCTTTTCCAAACAACATTCGGCTTGTCAAAATACGTTCGACAAAATATTTAACATGTGTAATAAAACGTTGGAAATGTAATGGATTATCCGCTTCGTCTAAGCCAACCGAATATTTTACAATATTGACAATATTATTAATCATCTTTGCAGATTTGACTGTGTCTAATTGCGCTTCATGCTCTTGTCGAGCATTAATAATATGGAAGGCAATATTCGCCGCTTCTTCTTCTGGCAAATTTAAATCAAATACATCACCTACGCGTTCAACCATAAATTGGCCAACTTGAAACTCTTGTGGATAATACAATTTTATTTCCCAAAGCACACGGTTATTCAACCGTACATCCTTTTGAAATCGTTCAATAGCAAATTGTAGATGGTCCGCCAAGGTAAAATAAACGCCATTACTCAATTTTACCTGTAATAGCTTTTCAGCATAGTCAATTGTTTCTTGTGTGACTTCAAAATAGATTGACTCAATTGACTCCGCATATTGGATATAAGTAGAAATATTTTCATCATCAACTGAATAAAACATTTTGTCGATTGCAGAAGTCGATACTTCCTCACCTGGACGTTTACCAAAGCCAATCCCTTTACCGAGTGCCACCATCTCTTGACCGTTATAATTAACGAGTACAACACTCGAATTTAGCACTTTAATTATTTCAATCATATGTGGCCCCCAATATTTCTTTAGTCAATTGAATTCGATTGAATAACGCCTTGATACCAGTAGAATGAATCTTTTTTAATTCGATCTAAGCTACCATTTCCCTCATCATCTTGATCAACATATATAAATCCATAACGTTTTGACATTTGTGAAGTCCCCGCACTTACCAAATCTATAGGACCCCATGAGGTATAACCAAATAAATCGACGCCTTCTTCAATCGCTTCCCACATTTGTTCAAAGTGTTCTTTAAAATATTTTACTCTATAAGGGTCATGAATTTTACCATCTTCAACGATATCTTTAGCTCCCATACCATTTTCAACAATGATTAATGGTTTTTTATACCGATCATATAACTCTATTAAAGATATTTTAAGCCCTTTTGGATCAATTTGCCAACCCCAATCTGTAGCTGGTAAATATGGATTTTTCACACCAATAACAGTATTTCCTGGTGTTCTATCGGCATTTGGATCGGTAGATTCTGTCATTGACATATAATAACTAAATGACACAAAGTCAACAGTATTTTCTTTTAGTATCGCTTTATCATCCGCCGCCATTTGAATGTGGATATCTTCTTTTTCTAGCTGTTTTAAAATTAATTTCGGATATTCACCAAATACTTGCACATCTGAATAGAAATAATTTTCTAGATTTTTCTTTAAAGTCGCTTCCACATCTTCTGGTTTTGGTGTTAGTGGGTAGGTGGTTAATTT
>JAEZWY010000030.1 GCA_023442905.1 Bacillota bacterium
AAAAAATCGGGTAGATACCTAGACCCACCGGTTTTATAAAGTTCATGTTGCTATTAAAAACGTAAAATATTTAATCCATTAGAGGCTAATTGTAAGACGATTACGCCCACAAGTACTGAAAATGATATGCCTCCCACACTTGGTAGAATACTATCAAAGAATGATAGATATGGATATGCTAGTCGGTCAATTAGTTGACCAAATTTGGATTCTCTGGCTCCAGGGAACCAAGTTAATAATGCATAAATCACTAATATAAGTGTATAAACGTAGATTAAATCTTGAAGTATATTAACTAGACTATTCACGGCTTTCACCCTCTCGATCCCAGATATTACCGCGGTCACGTGATGCTTTACCATGTGCATTGGTATATTCTTCATATAAACCTTCAATTTGTACGGTTTCAGGGACAGCAATAAACACATCTGTTGCGACACGTTGTAAATCCCCATTAATAGCATATACAACACCAGTCATATAGTCGACAAATCGGCGAGCATCTTCATCTGACATTTGTGCCAAATTTAATACGACCGATTTACTGCTTAAAAGTGATTGACTGATACGCTCAGCCTCAGCAAAAATGCGTGGTTTAAAAATCTCCACAGTAGCCACATTTTTACGTGACTCATTTAAATTTACTACATTATTTCGAGTTGCATCATTTGCCATCGTTTTATTTTGCTCCTTAGTTGCTTGTTCAAATATAAAGTTCGACTGACTCGCTTGGACCGGTTTAACAGTTGTTTCAGAAGTTTTATCTTCAGATGTTGCATAATCACTGCTTTCTACTGGTTCCTGCTCGTAATAGTCATCTTCAAAATCGTCTTCATTATCAAAGAAATTGGCAAAAAAGTCTTTAAAACCCATAGTGGATTCCTCCGTTTATTCGGTGTCTGTGTTAAAAATGGCTGACCCTACTCTCACAAAGTCAGCACCTTCTGCTACTGCAATTGGATAATCACCTGACATCCCCATGCTTAAATGTTTGCAAGGTGCATATGTTTTCCCCATCGCTTGTACTTCATCACGTAGCTGACGTAAATGCGCAAAGTATTGATGAATCTCATCATCATTTGCATCAATAGGCGCCATTGTCATCAAGCCTACAATTTCTACTTTTGGAAAATCTATAATAGCTTCAATAAAATCATTTATTTCTTCCGGTTGGATACCATGCTTCGATTCTTCTCCAGAGACATTCACTTGTAGGAAACATTTAATTACTTTATCTGCACGCTTATCAATTTCCTTAGCCAACTTTAAACGGTCAAGCGCATGAAAATAGTCAATATCATTAATCACATTCTTTACCTTGCGAGTTTGCAAAGTACCAATTAAATGCCAAGTAATATCATCTGGCATAGCAGTAGATTTCTCTTGGAAGCCTTCTGGGCGGTTTTCTGCAAAATGTCTTACGCCTGCATCATAAACAGTCATAGCTTCATCTATTGAATGGTATTTAGAAACACAAATCAGCGTCACATCATTTGATGATAACGCTGATGATTGTTGTGCATTTGCAATAATGCCTTCAATAGATTGCAAATTATTGCGAATTTTCATATTAACGACGACGCTTTCTAAAGAAAGGTGGTGTATCTAACTCATCGTCATCTGAGTTGTTTGATAAGTAATCATTGTCTACTGGTGCAGACGGTGCGTCGTCAAAAGCTCTGCGAGATCTTGTTGAATCTTCATAACGATTGCTATCAAAATCATTAAAGATGTCACGGTTTTCTTCTTGACGGCGTTCAGTTACTTGTTTTTCTTTAAAGTTATCTGGTTGGTTTGCGAAATCACGACCTGAACTTTGTTGGAAAGCTGAGTGTCCGCCTGAACGTTTAGCACGTTTTTCATCGCGGCGTTTTTCTGTATCAATACCAGTAGCAATAACTGTAACGATAACTTCGTCTTCTAAGTTTTCAGCAATTGTTGTACCAAAGATGATATTTACTTCTGAAGAAGAAGCCGCTGCTACGATATCCGCTGCATCTTGTGCTTCGAATAATGTTAAATCGTCGCCACCTTTAATATTCAATAGGATTTGCTCAGCACCATCAATAGATACTTCTAATAATGGAGATGAGATAGCTTTCTTAGTTGCTTCTGCAGTACGGTTTTCACCTGTAGATGCACCGATACCCATTAAGGCAGTACCTTGATCAGCCATTACTGTACGAACATCCGCAAAGTCTAAGTTTACGTAACCAGGTGCAGTAATTAAATCAGAGATACCTTGAACACCTTGACGTAATACATTGTCAGCTTCACCAAATGCTTCACGCATTGGTGTCTTCTTGTCAACGATTTCTAATAAACGGTTGTTAGAGATTGTAACTAAAGTATCTACATGTTGTTTCATTTCAGCGATACCTTGCGCAGCAGAACGACCACGTTTTGGTCCTTCAAAAGTGAATGGACGTGTTACAACACCTACTGTTAATGCGCCAATTTCTTCTTTAGCGATACGTGCTACGATTGGTGCAGCACCTGTACCAGTACCACCACCCATTCCGGCAGTGATGAAGATTAAGTCAGCACCTTGTAATGCTTCACGAATTTGATCTTCTGATTCTTCAGCAGCTTTAGCACCTACTTCTGGTTGCGCACCCGCACCTAACCCACGAGTAGATTTAGGTCCAAGTTGGATTTTAATATCTGCTCTTGAGTTTTTCAATGCTTGTGTATCAGTATTAGCAACGATAAATTCAACGCCACGTACGTTTTCTTCAATCATACGGTTAACAGCGTTATTACCACCACCACCAACACCAACTACTTTAATTGATGCGTTGTTCATATCCATGTTTTCGTATTCGAATTCCATATCCATTTTATATCCTCCTGGTAAATAAATTAAACAAAAAAGTCTTTGAAGAAATTTTTAATTTTATCAACTGGGCTTTCTTCTTCGCCCGTTTCAGTTTCGTCATTTAATTCATCATATTGGCTAGCTGG
>JAEZWY010000024.1 GCA_023442905.1 Bacillota bacterium
GTCCCTGACAACTTAAAAGACAAAACAGTCTTCTCATTAGATATGGGTGCCTTGATTTCAGGTGCTAAATACCGGGGTGAATTTGAAGAACGGTTGAAAGCAGTCTTAAATGAAGTGAAAAAGGCAGACGGCCGGATTATTTTATTTATCGATGAAATCCACAACATTGTAGGTGCTGGTAAGACTGAAGGGTCAATGGATGCAGGTAACTTATTGAAACCAATGTTAGCTCGTGGTGAGTTACACTGTATTGGTGCGACAACATTGGATGAATACCGTAAATATATGGAACAAGACAAGGCATTGGAACGTCGTTTCCAACGTGTTTTAGTGAAAGAACCAAGTGTTGAAGACACTATTTCAATTTTACGTGGTTTGAAAGAACGCTATGAATTACACCACGAAGTAACTATTCATGACCAAGCGTTAGTAGCGGCAGCTGAATTATCAGACCGTTACATTACTGACCGGTATTTACCAGATAAGGCACTTGATCTAGTGGATGAAGCTAGTGCTGAAATTCGTGTTCAAATGAACTCATTACCAACAGAATTAGACCAAGAAAGACGTCGATTGATTCAATTAGAAATTGAAGAAAAGGCACTTCAAGAGGAAAAAGATGAGGCAAGTAAACGTCGTCTAGCTGATCTTCAAGAAGAGTTAGCTGAAGTACGTGAAAAAACTAACCAATTAACCATGCAATGGCAAGTTGAAAAAGGCGGTATGTCAGATATTAATGCTAAACGTCAAGAAATTGACAATGCAAAACATGCTTTAGAACAAGCAGAAAATGACTACAACCTTGAAGAAGCAGCCAAATTACAACATGCAACCATTCCAAAATTGGAACAAGAATTGGTAGATATGGAAAAAGCCTACCATGAGCATGCTGATAAGAGCGCTGATCGTTTAGTAGAAGAATCTGTTACAGAAGATTCGATTGCAGCTGTTGTTTCAAGGGTGACTGGTATTCCAGTGACAAAATTGGTTGAAGGTGAACGTGAAAAACTATTGCATTTAGATGACACATTACACATGCGTGTCGTGGGTCAAGATGAAGCAGTAGATAGTGTAACGAATGCCGTATTGCGTTCTCGTGCTGGTGTTCAAGATCCAAACCGACCTTTAGGTTCATTCTTATTCTTAGGACCAACTGGTGTTGGTAAAACTGAATTGGCTAAAGCTTTAGCAGAAGCTATGTTTGATTCAGAAAATAATATGGTTCGTTTAGATATGAGTGAGTACATGGATAAAATTAACGTCACACGTTTAATCGGGGCAGCTCCAGGTTATGTTGGTTACGAAGAAGGCGGTCAATTGACTGAAGCTGTACGTCGTAATCCATATACTGTTGTCTTATTAGACGAGGTTGAAAAAGCGCATCCGGATGTATTCAATATTCTATTACAAATTTTAGATGATGGTCGACTAACTGACTCACAAGGTCGAATTATAGACTTTAAAAATACGATCATTATTATGACAAGTAACTTAGGATCAGATGCCTTATTAGAGGGTACTGATGAAAATGGTGAAATTGATGATGAAGCAAGAGAAACTGTACAAAATGCTTTAAAAATGCACTTTAGACCAGAATTCTTAAACCGTATTGATGATACTATCTTATTCAGACCATTATCACACAATGATATGGATGGTATTGTACGCAAGATGTTAGCACAATTAAGTGATCGCCTTGCAAGTCAAGAAATCGCTGTAACATTTAGTGATGAATTAGTTAGCTGGATTGGTGATACTGCTTATGATCCACAATTTGGTGCACGACCATTGCGTCGATTCATCACTAACCAAGTGGAAACACCAGTAGCACGTGCGATTATTGCAGGTACTATTAGTAAACAACACGCAGTGAATATCTCAATCGATGAAAATCATGAAATTGATTTTGATGTAACACCGTTAGTGCAAGACTAAATCTACATAAAAAATAAGTAACTGATCAATTCTCCGCAAACGGGTAGTAAGCCTAATTTGCGGAGAATTTTTCCGTTTATGATAAATTATTTGAAATTAAAAATTAAAATAAGATGAAAATAGTATTTGCAAAATGCTATGGATATGTTATGATAACGCTAACATAAAAAGAGGCATGTGACTGGTAATGCAGGCAGGACCTAAACAAAAAAATCTCTAACTAGCTAGAGGTTTATTGTTTGGGTCCTTTTTTCTTGCATAAGTCTGTGTCCAGAAAGGGTGATAAAGATGGATTATAAACATACTGCAAGTGAAATTGTAAATGGTATAGGTGGCAAGGAAAATATACGATATATGGAGCATTGCTCGACTAGGTTACGTTTCACCTTGCTTGATGATAATAAGGCTAATGTAGCAGAGTTAGAAGCAATTGATGGCGTAGTTGGAGTACGGCAAAATGTACAGACTCAGGTCATCATAGGTAATGAGGTAAATGAAGTTTATGCTGAAGTAGTGAAATTAGTTGGAAAATTAGACGGGCAAGAATCAGAAAATCATGCTTCGACTGATCAAATAAAAACTAAAAAGAATATGGGGGCAATATTCTTAGATTTCTTAGTAGGTGTCTTCCAACCGTTAGTACCAGCAATTGCCGGTGGTGGGGTACTGAAATCACTGTTATTACTTATTTCGATGTTTGGCTGGATAAACGCAGAAGGCACAACATACCAATTATTAAATTTTATCGGAGATGCGCCACTTTACTTCCTACCCTTACTAGTAGCAATGACAACTGCTAAAAAATTGAATGTGAACCCAATAGTAGCGGTCTCAGCAGTAGGGGCTTTAATTTTACCAGGTGTCACAACGATGATAGCAGATGGTACGACCTTATTTACACTAGATGTACAAAATATTGCTTATACCTACCAAGTATTTCCAGCTATCTTGACAGTACTCTTATATGCATTAATGGAAAAAACATTCACCAAATACTCGCCAAAAGCGATTAGAATATTCTTTGTACCAATGATGTCTATGGTTATTACAGTACCTATTGCACTATTATTTTTAGGACCACTTGGTTATCAAGTAGGGGAAATTATCTCAGCCATTATTATGTTCTTATATGAAAACTTAGGCTGGGTAGCAACAGGTATTTTAGCGGCCATTTTACCATTTATGGTATCTACAGGTATGCATAAAGCGATGCTACCTTATGCCGTATCAACAATGACAGCAATGGGTACAGAATTATTATATCTACCAGCTTCACTAGCACATAATATTTCTGAATCAGGCGCATGTTTTGCTGTAGCTATTAAAACAAAAGATACTAAAAAAAGATCTACAGCTATTTCAGCAGGTATATCTGCCTTATTTGGTATCACAGAACCAGCTTTATATGGGGTTACAATACAAAATGCCAGTGTGTTAACGAGTGTTGTGATTGGTAGTTTAGTAGGTGGATTATTTGTAGGTTTTATGGGTGTTAGAGCTTTTGCTTTGGTTGGACCAGGCCTTGCAAGCATCACAATGTTCGCTGATCCTGAAAATGCAAGCAATCTTCTTTGGGCTTTTGCTTGTTTAGCTATCTCATTTGTTGTTGCTTTTGTTGCCGGACTATTCTTATATAAAGAAAAATCCCTTGAAGAAAATGTTGATCAAAAAAATAGTACACAATCTGCAAATAAAGCGACAATAACTGAAGATGAGGTGGATTTAGTTAGTCCAGTTGAAGGTGAATTAATCGCCCTTAATCAAGTCAAGGATGATGTATTTTCTACTGGATTAATGGGTAAAGGTATCGCTATAAAACCAACTAAAGGTGTCCTATATGCACCAGCAGATGGAAAAGTCAAAATGGTTTTTCAAACGCAACATGCACTAGGCTTTGAAACAGAAACAGGTATTGAATTACTGTTTCATATTGGTTTAGAAACCGTCCAATTAAAAGGTGAACATTTTGAAGCTCTTGTTCGTGAGGGAGAACAAGTCTCAGTTGGACAGCCTTTAATTCAGTTTGAATTGGCAGCTTTAGAAGAAAAAGGATATGATACCGTTGTAATGATGGTGGTACAGAATGCAGATAATTATCAATTCCAAGAAATCGGTTTGAATACAGCTGTTACAGCAGAAGATGTCGTCTTGAGTATAGAAAAGGAGCGTTAATAATATGAGTAAAAAATTTCCAGATGGGTTTATGTGGGGTGGCGCCATTGCCGCCAATCAAGTTGAAGGTGGTTGGAATCAGGGTGGCAAAGGATTATCAGTAGCAGATATGGCCACTTTTAAGCGTAATGTCGATGTAAAAGATTTTTCAAAACATATGGCGATAACAAGTGAATTTATTGAAGCAGCTAGTCAAGATGAGAGTGACGCTGATTATCCAAAACGACGTGGTATTGACTTCTACCATCGTTATAAAGAGGACCTCGCATTATTCGCTGAAATGGGCTTTAAAACTTTGCGTTTATCCATTGCTTGGTCTAGAATTTTCCCAACCGGTGAAGAAGCTGAACCAAATGAAGAAGGACTACAATTCTACGAAGATGTTTTCAAAGAAATGAAACGATTAAACTTAGAACCGATTGTTACTTTGTCACACTATGAGATGCCACTAGCCTTAAGTGTAAAATATAATGGCTGGGTAGACCGGTCAGTTGTAGATAGTTTTGTGAAGTTTTCAGAAGTATGTTTCCACCGCTATAAAGACTATGTAAAATACTGGCTAACATTCAATGAAATTGATAGTATTCATAGACATCCTTTTACAACAGCGGGTATTGTAGCAGATAAATCAGTAGCTGGTGAAGAAAAACAAGACATTTATCAAGCTTTACACCATCAATTTGTAGCATCAGCTATGGTGACAAAAAGTTGTCATGAAATTATTGCGGGTAGCCAAGTAGGTTGTATGATTACGAAATTAACCACCTACCCACTAACACC
>JAEZWY010000141.1 GCA_023442905.1 Bacillota bacterium
CGCGATGATATCCACCAATTAATTGAAAATGTGGCTCGAGTTGCTAATGAAACATTTTCTAAGTTTATTTCAGGAATGGTCATTGAAGCAATCATCTTAGGTGCTTTAGTAACAGCGGGGTTATTTATTCTGCAAGTTCCTTATGCTGCGATGTTAGGTGTCCTTCAAGGTGTGATGGCATTGATTCCGATTATAGGTGCCTTCTTATCTGGTGCAGTTGGGGTGGTTATCCTCTTAGCTTTAAACCCGACCTATGCGGTGGTTTACCTCATTTTTGTTTTCTTTGTTCAACAATTGGAAGGAGACTTAATCTATCCGCGTGTTGTGGGGGATTCAATTGGTCTACCTAGTATGTGGGTCTTATTCGCCGTGACTGTTGGTGGTGGCTTGATGGGAATCCCAGGTATGCTAATTGGGGTGCCGTTCTTAGCTTCTATTTATAAAATTATCAAGATTGATGTAGCCTACCGTGAACGTATGATTCAACAGACAGGTGACCAGGATATTGAACAAAATGTACGATTTTTAGAGAGTCTACGTCACCAAACATTAACTGATAAAGAAATTGATAGAATATAACATCGTATAAAAATGCACAAACTTTTTCACATATAAAATCTGCACAAGTAAAAAATGGCAGAAACATTGATATATAGGGGAAGAGCACTCGATATTTGTGAGTGCTTTTTTCTTTTATAGCCAGCTATAAAGATGTCAAGAAATAAGCTAAATTTGTAGGTAAATATTTCAAATCAATATTTAGATAGTGCTGAAAGCTGTATTTTTAAAAAAAGTGCAACCTAAATAAACCTTTAAAAAGACTATTCAAAAAAAGGCTAATTATCTTTTAAATCAGGATTGATATGAACCTCATAAGGTTCCCCTTTTGTCCAAACCGCAAAGATAATATTAACCAGTTTCCGGCACACAGCCCCAACAGCTGTTCCATGATGCTTTCCGCGTTTACGTAAGTTTTGGTAATAAAGAGATAATGCAGGATCACGATTAGATGCGATAAAGGCAGCTTGCCAAATGGCTCTTCGAAGATAAGGGGAGCCACGCTTAGAGAGTTTATTCCTAGTGCCTGTGAAATCACCGGATTGATGCACAGAAGCGTCTAAACCCGCAAAGGCAAGTAATTGATTGGGACGTTCAAAGCGATGAATGTCTCCGACTTCGGAAAGAATTACCGCAGCTGTGACGGGGCCAATACCCGTAATAGTAGTGAGATATTGGTCTTGAGTGGCGACCAGTTAAGACATCTCATTTTCAATCGTTTTTAATTGTTCTTCTAAAAGAAGAATATGCTGGAGTAATAATTGAATTTGAAGTTTATAGACATCAGTTGCTACTCGGATTCCAAAGGAATCCTGGGCTAGTTTTTTGAGTTGATGTACTTTCGTGGTTGATTTTTCTAGGGTTAAACGACCACTACTGGCTACGTTCAATAGTTCAATCAATTTTTGAGAATCAATCGCGAGTAAATCTTCAGGTAAAGGTGATCGGAGTAATAGCTGGGTTGATGACTTTCCAAACATATCTGAAAAAAGTGTTTCATATTCTGGAAACACTTGGTCTAAAGATGCGATTACTTTTCTTTTAATATCAGAAGTTTGGTCAACGATGCCATAACGAAAACGGGATAATTGCTTTAAACGGACAACATCCTCAAATGAATTTTTATATGAATATGTTTTTAGTAAAGACCGCTTAATTCTAACTGATTCAACGAAAAGTTTATTCAATAATAATAAAATAGAACCACTACTTGAAATCGTTCGCAAGTTTGTTAATGATCCTCAAAAGCGTTCACCCGTGTTTGTTTTACCGATTGTAAACGATCAAGAAAGTTTATTTCAATCTGTCCATACAGAAATATTAGATAAATATGGAAATATACATTCTGTTATCGGAAAGCTAATCGATATGAGTCAAGAAGAAGCGGAGAGACAAGCTCTGATAGAATTATCCGAAAATGATGGAATGACCGGGATTTTAAATGCTGTGACCACTCGAAGAATAATTTTACGACAAATTTCGTTGGCTGACTATGATAAGAATCACGCTTTACTGTTATTAGATGGTGATAAATTTAAATATATTAATGATAGATATGGCCATTTGATCGGTGATCAAGTTATTGTTAATATAGCTAAAGCTTTAAAGATGACCTATAAGGAAACGTCAGTTATTGGTCGAGTCGGTGGAGATGAATTTGTTGTATTTATAGAGGATGTGCCTTCGAAAGAATTTATCATTTCAAAAAATGGCGAATTTAAATATCAACTTGCTAAATTGAATCCAGAATTTTCAATTGGAGTTAGTATTGGGCTAGCATGGTTAGAAGAAGGCGATACATATGAAGCATTGTTTATGCGAGCGGATAGAGCGATGGATCGAAAAAAATAAATTTCAAATAAATTAAGTAGACAGCGCTGATTTCAGAACTTAGAAACCGGTGCTTTTTTAATGCGCCCGGAACGGGTAATAATTAGGTGGGGAATTCCACTACAAACTTTGATGTAGGAACAGTTAGCTAAAGGCAAGGGTGTCAATCTGAAGGAAGTCAGCGGCAAACACTCGCAGTGAAAAATAGAAACATTATAATAAGGCTGAACAGGGATAGATGGACTTGCTGAACAAAGTGAAGTCCAATACAGCACGAATCTTACGCACTTAATAGAGCAGTTCTGAGTCAATGAGCTGAAATAACAGAAGAGAAATTAAAACAAGTTGATACATTATTTAATAGAAAACGAAGTAGACCTTAAAATGAAGTATAAAAGATGCTAGAATAAAGCTTGTGATTGAATGAGAATGATTATCAATTGATAAAGGAGGTCGGGTATGTCGTTAAAAGAGGCTAAAAAACGCATCATACCAGTGCTTTTGATTCTAGGGCTAACTGTCCTATCTTTATTTATAGGTGTAAACTCTGTGTCAGTTCGTGAAGTATTTCATAAAGATTTTTTGGATCGAGTAATTTTGATGACAACGCGCTTGCCACGTACCATCAGTATTCTATTGTCTGGCGCGACATTATCCATATCAGGGTTGTTGATGCAGCAACTGACTCAAAATAAATTTACCTCACCTTCTACGGTAGGGATGACTGCTAGTGCACGATTAGGACTCATTTTAGCTTTAATCTTTTTTCCAAAGGCCTCTCTTTTAAACCGTGGACTATTTGCTTTTGTCTTTGCCTTTATAGGGACCATGCTATTTGTCACATTAATCGATCGCGTACGGATTAAGAATGGCATAGTCGTACCGATTCTGGGTTTAATGTTAGGGAATGTTATTTCATCCTTTGGTACGTATCTAGCATTTGATTTAGATGTTGTCCAAGATGTCTCTTCTTGGTTGCAGGGAAATTTTTCTTTAGTGGACTCAACGAATTATCAGTTAATATTTTTCTCACTGATATCGTTATTTTTTATAATTACCTTTGCTCACTATTTCTCAATAATGGCTTTGGGACAAGATTTAGTGACAGAATTGGGTATTTCTTATACAACATTCCGCTTGATCGGGATTATTTTAGTAGCTCTAGGTTCGGCAAGTGTCTTGTTAACAGTTGGAAATATCCCGTTTATTGGAATAGTTATCCCGAATCTCGTATCTTTGAGATATGGTGATCATTTCAAGAAGAATATTTTTCCAGTAGGTGCATTTGGAATGGTTTTCTTACTCTGTGCAGACATATTAGCTCGAGTGCTTATTTTTCCTTTCGAAATTCCGGTTAGTGTCTTGGTCGGCATTCTGGGTAGTATATGTTTTATCTATTTACTGTTTAGAGGTGAGCGGGGATGAAGATAAAGAAAACCAATCGAAATTTAATCCTTAGTTTAATAGGGTTAGTCATTTTAGCCGGGGCAATCTATTTACTACTGAATCATCGAAACATATTGACTATTACTTTATACATAAGATTTCCAAAGTTGTTAGCTTTTGTATTAGTGGCTATTTGTACGAGTTTCACCACTGTTACTTTCCAAACAATGACACAAAACAATTTACTGACTCCGAATATTATCGGAATCGATTCTTTATACGTTTTATTTCAAACACTGTTATTTTTTATATTTAACCAACAAGCGGTTCTACATAC
>JAEZWY010000144.1 GCA_023442905.1 Bacillota bacterium
CTGAATCAACTTATAAGTCGTTGAAAGTAGAATTTGTCTATCAATATACATTTGAAACCTTACAACAATTGGATTTGGAGTTATTACATTGATTTTAATGAAGATCAGTTTACTGTACGGATAAAAAATGGAACGTACCAAGAAGAACGTTTTTTTAATGAGGCACTAATGGAACTGTTAGAGCCGGTGCAAGATACTCGTTATTTAGTAGAAATTAATAATCGCTACTTTACTGTTCCAAAGGATTTAGCGCGCAATAAAGAAGCTGCTAATAGTTTTCTACGAGAAATCAAGCGGAAACAAAGAAATTGTCGCCTTGTTTACACAAGAAATTTATTAGGAAGACAAAAGTTATTGCAAGCTCGTATAAAAGCTTTGCAGCAAAGAAATCATAAAATCGTCCAAGAACATCTGTGGTATTGAGAAATCTTTCGTTTGATTAGTGCTGTTTTCTACAATGAATTATGAACATCTTCGCTCGTATGAAAATATACTTGTGTCATTGATGATACGTCCTTTAAATTTGCTTTTTAGTCAAAAAAGGCTTAAGGAACGTATCATCAATGATTTTTTTTGGTGTTCTTTTTATGAAATTGTGTGGGAGACATTTAATTCTAAGATTGTTTCTCTAAATAATACGTATTGATGAGAATATCTTGATTGTAATTTCCAAATCCTTTACCAAAAAGTGTCATACCTCCTTTATTGATAGCGTTTGACTCTACTGAGAATCGAAGCTTAATAAATGGATGCTTAGTGAGTTCTAAATCATCAATAGTAATATCAGAATAGGCTTCCCCATCAATTCCAGTATCTAATTTATTGATCCGTACATGCTTCAATAAACCATATTGACTAAAATTGCTGTTCCACCAAGAAGGGGTATAACGACCTCGAGTATCAGAGAAATTTCCAGGCACAGTATAAACAGCAACCAATATGTCATTAACATAAATGGAGATGTCACTAGGCCAAACATTATTTGAGAGTGGAAACTCTGAAGCGATTTCGAAACTTATTTCTAACATATTAGGATCTTCATCGTCTGTTAACATATTTGGAATTTTATATTCTACAAATCCCTCGCTGAACCACAACAAAGCAGCATCAACACGCTTGGTATCCATAAAGTATTTAGGGTCATCTGCTTTTCCTACGACTTCTTGGGGAGTTGCCAGACCACAAGTTGGTAAAATAGAAAAGTCTACAAAATGACCAATTTTTAATTCCGTTTGATGAATTTTGAATTCTTGATAAACCTTTTCTGGAAAGACAACATGAATATCATCGACTTTTAAGTACACCATTTTTTTGTTTCGGTGGGTGCCAACGCCTCGCTCGGAATGTAATAATCCTGCATCTTCCATCTGTTGTACGTGTCGAGTTACGATAGCGTTGCTCATTCCTAAATATTTCGAAATTTCACCAATACTTCTTTTTTTATTACCAATGTACTTTAGCATCTTTAAACGAGTTTTACTGGCTAAGGATTCATAAACAGGCAAAGAATGTAATTCGAGATCAAGTTCCATTATATACAGACTCCTTTAACTAAAAAGTAAAATATAATAGTAGTGCTTTCATTATAATGCAATATCTGTTTAACTGTAAAGTTGTTTTTGATAAATAGTTTGATAACAATATTGACATCGCTTTCATGGAATGATAATTTAAGTTTGTACAAGGGTTTTATATCTATAAATACTTTTTTGTTAATTTTAAAAAAAGTATTTATAAAAGTATATTTAACCTAAAAGTAAAATGGAGGGGAAAAAATGAATACGAAAAAAATAGCAGGAATGGTACTGATGGCTGGTGTAGGATTTACATTATTGACAGGATGCGGTGGAGGAAATTCATCTTCAACAAATGCTGGGAATAGTAAGAACGAAATTACTTTTTGGAATCCTTTCGTAGGTGCTGATGGCGAAAATTTAAAAAAGATGGTCGATGAATATAATAAAACAGATCCGGAATTCAAAATAAAAAATGTCTCACTTAAAGAATCTGATATGTATACAAAAATTCCTACTGTTGTTAATTCAGGTAGAAATATCCCTGATTTAAATATTGTTCACGCGGAACGTATTAAACAATATAAAGATAATGACATGCTAGTAACTTTTGATGATGTATTAAAAGATTTTCCCGATATAAAAGATGAAAATTATGTTCCAGAAGCATGGAATCTAGGAGAAATTGATGGTGCTCGGTATAGTGTTCCATTAGACATCCATAGTTATGGTATCTACTATAATAAGGAATTATTGGATAAATATTTACCAACTGCTTTAGATGATAATATTATTACTTTCGATGAAATAGAAGAAATTGGTAAGAAAGCTGAAAATGATGATATTCGAGGATTAGGAATCACATGGACAAAACCTAACTTCTTATCTTTATTTGCGCAAGAAGGCGGGGAGCTAAGCCAAGATGGTACAGCACCTACTCTAGATACAGATGCTACGAAAAAGGCGATTCAGCGATATGCTGATATGTACAAGGAAAATATTACTACTCGAGATGGTGAAGATCCAGCACAACTATTCTTAGCAGGTAAGATGGTTCTTTTTCCTGAAGGGATCTGGATGCGTAATCAAGTAAAAGAAGCAAAATTTGAATGGGGCTTGACGAACTCACCTCAATTAAGTAATGATCTTTCAAATGCAGTAAACTGGGCATCTTCTCATCAATTTGTTATGTTCAAAAATAAAGATCGTTCTGAAGAGAAAACAAAAGGAATAATGGAATTTTTGGATTGGGTGCGTACCAACTCTTTAGAATGGGCCAAAGCAGGACAAAACCCAGCGACATTAGATCTGTTAGACAATAGTGAATATACAGATATGGAACAATCCCTATTTGTTAATACACCAGAGGAACTAGCGACACTGAAAATTTTTGATTACAAATATAACGGTTTTGTAGCTGAGTACTTAGATGCTCATGCATTAGATGTTATATTTGGAAAAATGTCAGTTGATGACTTTGCATCAGGTATGCAAAAAGAAGTAGCAGATAAAATCGCCAAAGACAATTCCAATAATTAATAACAAGCAATTGTGATATAGAGTGCAAAATCCGGACTATATTTAAACTACAGACTTGTTTATTTCCTTGAATGCAACGTATCAAAAGAAACAATGATGTAATTATATAGTTCGGTTTTTGTTTTAAAAAAAGTAATGAAGTAGAAATGGTTTCTTTACATACTCTTATCGAGAGAATATTAGTTAAGAAAACTTTTCTCTTATCCCAATTATTTAAGAAAGGAAAAACACACTATGATGGCAACGAATAGTGAATCAATAACTACTTCAAGTAAAGGAAAGCACCATCAAACGAAAAAATTAATACCATGGTTATTTATAGCGCCGCATCTAGTTATATTTACCATCTTCTTTTTAATTCCTGTTATTTTTGGTATCTATGTATCTTTTACTGACTGGGACTTATTTGGGGTTCCGACTTTTGTAGGGTTAGACAATTATAAGGAATTATTTTTCCAAAAAGATTCCACTTTCTATGGACAGTTGCGTATAGGGTTATTAAACACTTTTAAATTTGTACTTTTTTCAGTTCCTTTTTGTATAGCAGTACCATTAGTATTGGCAGCAGCTCTAAATACAAAACCTAAACTAGGGAAAATTTTTCAGTCAATATTCTATATGCCATCCCTTTTTGCTATTTCAGCAGTAGTAATTATATGGACATTGATTTTCAATGTAAATTATGGACCAATAAATACTATGTTGAATTCCAATATACCTTGGACTAGCACACAGCCATATGCATGGGTGACTCTCGTTGTTGTGACTGTATGGTGGACAATTGGAGGAAATATGGTTATCTATCAGGCTGCATTGAACGGGATTCCCAAGGATTATTATGAAGCTGCAGATATTGATGGAGCCAATTCAATTCAAAAATTTCTGAAAATCACACTGCCTGCAATCAAAGGCCAAATTTTATATACGTTAGTGATGACAACTATTGCTCAATTCAATATTTATGGACAACCATTGATGCTGACAGGTGGGGGGCCAGCCGATTCCACACGAGTATTATTAATGTATATTCAGCAAAATGCTTTTGGTTCAGGACAATCAATTGCTGGTATTGCTTCAGCTATGGCGGTTATATTGGGAGTTTGTATTATGATCGTATCAGCTATCCAGTTTAAATTGTTACGCAAGGAAGACTAGGGGGAATATATGATGAGTAAAAAGAAAAGATTTTCCATTTCACAGTTAGTCGCTTTTATATTCTTATTTGCGATGGCATGTATCTGGATTATTCCTCTGGGATATGGGGTATTAACATCTTTTAAATCAGAGATGGAACTTATGACTTCTGGATTTAAAATCATGCCGATCGAATGGGTTTTGACCAATTATCAAGAGTTATTGATAAATAATACAAGTACCCCAATAATTCGCTGGTTTACGAATTCTCTATTGATCTCTGTTTCGCATACTTTGTTAGTATTGGTTGTCGTTTCCCTGTCTGCTTTTGCGTATAGTCGCTTAAATTTTAAGGGGAAACATGCATTGTTTTCATTCTTGTTAGCCACAATGATGTTCCCAAGTGTTGTGAATCTGATTCCTCTATATAAAATAATTGATATTCTTGGTTGGGTAAATACACCATTAGCTATGATTGTCCCGGGTGCGGCAGGTGTGTTTAATATTTTCCTGGTAAAACAGTTTATGGATAATATCCCAAAAGATTTTGATGAAGCCGCTCAAATTGATGGCGCGAGTGAAGGCACAATTTTCTTTAAAATAATCTTACCACTAATTAAACCAGTACTATTAGTAGTTTCATTATTTGCTTTTACCGGATCATGGAATGATTTTTTATGGCCTTCAATCGTTTTTAATGATATCGAAAAAATGCCGATTACATCTGGCTTGCAGCTATTACAAGGAATGTATGTGTCCAAACCAACTTTGCTGATGGCAGGTGCATTGATAGCTATCGTACCAACGTTCATTTTGTACTTGTTTGCACAAAAATATTTTCTACAGTCTATGTCATTGTCTGCAGGTGTGAAAGGATGATTCTAGTTGGATAGAAAAGTTGAACGACGAATGGTTTGTACAATTGGTATCTGGCAAATTATCGATGGCTTGATAACAATTTTATATTTTGGATTATATAAATTAGCTCCTTTGAGTGGAAAAATAGCTAGTGAAATGTCTAGTCAGGCAAGTCAAACATTAAACAGTAGCATGTTTACCTTAACCTGTACATTTGGTTCATTGTTGATTGGCTTAGGTATTATGAACCTTGTGATAGCAAAACGTTATTTGAAAGATGAGCAAATTGCTAAAAAGATAGGCTTTTTTCTATTGGCACAAGGGATATTTTCCTATTTTATCTTAGATATACCTTCAATGGTTCTAAGTATTGCAACAGGTGTAGTTTACTTTGCTAAAAATAAAGCAATGAAGCGAATGGTCATTGCTAATACAAAGGTTAATTGAATCGTGAAAAAGAGATGACATTGCATAGCAATCAAATAAAATTTGTTAAAAAGAGAGGTAGAAAAAATGAGAAGTGAATATCCTCGTCCGCAATTTGTCAGAAAAGATTGGCAAAATTTAAATGGAGAGTGGGCATTTGCATTTGATGATAAGGATATGGGAAAAAGAGATCAATGGTTTATTAAACCAGAAGTCTTTGATAAAAAAATTCAGGTTCCTTTTGTCTATCAAACTAAATTAAGTGGAATTAACAGTCAAGAAATTCATGATATTGTTTGGTATCAAAAGCAATTCAATTGGACGGAAAATCCAAACAAGCGGTGCTTACTCCATTTTGGGGCAGTAGATTATCAAGCAGAAGTATATGTGAATGGTCTTTTAGCAGGAACACATACTGGTGGACACACTCCGTTTTCACTTGATATTAGTCAATTAGTAAAAGAAAACGATAATATCTTGACTGTACGAGTACAAGACTTTCATGATAGTGAAGAGATTCCTCGTGGGAAACAATTCTGGAAACCAGAATCTTCAAGCATATGGTACACCAATACTACCGGTATCTGGCAGACAGTATGGCTAGAGCCGGTTGAAGAGTTCTTTATAAAAAACGTAAAGTTCACACCTAATATTGATAACGGAACAGTAGATATTGCTATAAAAATCAATAAGTTAGCAGCAAATCAATATATTAGGTATTCTATTTCATTCAAGGGCGAGTTACTAGTTGAGGATGTTATTAAAGTTGCCACTCAAGAAATCATTCGAACAGTGGATATATATGATAAAACAATTTTCCGCAGCAACTTTCATGGTGATGGCTGGACTTGGTCTCCTCGTACCCCTAACTTATTTGATGTAGAGTTAGAGCTGGAAGATCAACAAAAAGGTATTCTAGACCATGTATCTTCTTATTTTGGAATGCGCAAAGTCCATACGGAGAACGGGATGGTTTTTTTAAACAATCAACCATTTTATCAAAAGCTGGTATTAGATCAAGGGTATTGGCCAGATGGGCTATTGACAGCGCCAACAGATGAAGACTTTAAAAAAGATATTCAATTAGCCAAGGATATGGGATTTAATGGCTGCCGTAAGCATCAAAAGATAGAAGATCCACGCTTCTTATATTGGGCAGATCAGATGGGTTATATCGTATGGGGAGAATGCGCATCAACGATATCTTATTCTCCTGATGCAGTGACGAATCTAACAAACGAATGGTTTGAAATAATAGAGAGGGATTATAACCATCCATCCATCATCACTTGGGTACCGTTAAATGAAAGTTGGGGCGTACCTGAAATTCATAGTAATAAACAACAACAAAGCTTTTCACAAGGAATCTACTATATGTTACATGCCTTGGATCGAACTCGGCTAGTTATATCTAATGATGGTTGGGAAATGACTGAAACTGATATCTGTGCTATTCATAACTATTCACATGGACAAAAAAATGAGATTAATAAATATAATCATTTCAGAAAGACGTTAAAAAATGTAGAAGGCCTAGTTCATATGCCACCTGGAAAATGGGCAATTTTTGCAGAAGGATTTGAATATAAAGGGCAGCCAATTCTTTTGACAGAATTTGGTGGTATTGGATACAAAGTGAATGGTCAAGTTGGATGGGGATACACTACTGTTGAAAATGATGATCAATATTTAGAAGACTATAAACGTATAATGGATGCGATTTATGATTCAGAAGCTCTCTGGGGCTACTGCTATACCCAGCTTACTGATGTGGAACAAGAAATCAATGGGATTCTAACATATGATCGTCAGCCAAAAGTCGATTTAGAAAAAATCAAAGAAATCAATGAACAGTATTTCCCTGAACGTATCAATCTAAGAGGACAATGGTAAATATCAACTATACCAAAGTGATAAAATTACTCAGTTCATTTTTATGATTAAGCCATTTAGTGTTCTTACAGAGATTTAACTATATCCAGAAGTCGACACTAAACAGCAGATTTTGAAGGTAGGCATGAAATTTACCGATAATAATAAAAATTGTGATTGTATAATCTTATCTTTAATAATAATGGAAAATTTTTATTGGTATATCATCATTTTATAACACAACAGCTAGACATAATCAGCAAATTTAAGGAGAAAATAGACATATGGAAATAGAAAGAAAATCGCACCCCCGACCACAATTTATCCGCAAAAATTGGCGTTTGCTTAATGGGACGTGGGATTTTAGATTTGATGATGATAATAATGGATTAATTAAAGATTGGTCTAAGGGATTTAAAGCAGAAACAACTATTAATGTGCCATTTACTTATGAAACCAAGGCTAGCGGAATACACAGAGAAGAACCGCATTCTGTGGTATGGTACCAAAAATGTTTTGAGTCTGACGAAGATAAAAAACTATTGACTTTGTATTTTGAAGGCGTTGATTATAATTCTTCTGTATGGGTGAACGATACCCTAGTAGGAACTCATCAAGGTGCATATGAGCGGTTTTCTTTCGATATTTCGTCCTTAGTGGTTAAAGGAGAGAATAGGATTGTTTTAAGAGTAGAAGACTCACTTGATTGTGAACAGCCTCGAGGAAAACAGAGATGGAAAAAAGACAATTTTGGTTGTTGGTATATTCAAAATACAGGAATTTGGAAATCAGTTTGGCTTGAAGAAAAGATATCTCCAATTTCATTAGAAATGGTGAAAATTACCCCTAATCTGGATGAAGATCAAGTGGTATTTCAGCCAAATGTGAATGCACCAATCAAGTTTAGTGAGGATTTGATTTTTGAAGCAATTATTACTTTTGAAGAAGAACTGATTAGTAAAGTTCAAGGTAGTTTGCATCAGAAAATGCAGAGATTTACTTTGGATACTCGTTCTAAAGAAGATCCTAATTGGGGTACTAAAGTTTGGTGTCCCAATGATCCCAATTTATATAATGTAACTTTTCGGTTATATAATTCAGATAAGCAACTTTTAGATGAAGTATCTAGTTATTTTGGAATGCGAAAAATTCATATAAAAAATGGTCAAATCTTATTAAACAATACGACATTATACCAACGATTAATTTTGGATCAAGGCTATTGGCCAGAATCATCTATTACACCGCCTTCTGTTGAAGCAATGGAGTTAGATTTATCTCGCATAAAGGATTTAGGTTATAACGGATTACGAAAACACCAGAAGATAGAAGATGAACGATTCTTGTACCTATGCGATAAAATGGGGATGTTGGTGTGGAGTGAGATGCCTTCAACCTATGTTTTCAATGATATCGCTGTAGAAAATTTTGCTTCTGAATGGCAAGCAATCATTAAGCAATACTACAACCATCCAAGTATTATTACGTGGGTACCCTTCAATGAATCATGGGGAATTAAAGATATTGCTCATAGTAAAGAGCAGCAAGCTTTTACTGAAATGATTTATTATTTGACAAAAGCATATGACCCAGAACGACCAGTTATTACAAATGACGGTTGGGTGCATACTATTTCTGATATTTTAACATTACATGATTATGAAGAATATGGAGAGATGCTTGCAACTCGTTATGCTGATAAAGAGGCGATTGTTAATAACAAAATTCAATTTAATAATGATTTTTTTGCCTTTGCAAATGGATACACATATAAAAATCAACCGGTAATAATTTCAGAATTTGGCGGGATTGCATTTTCAACTGCAAAAGAAAGTGAATGGGGGTATGGCCATCAAGTAGTATCAAATGAAGAATTTATGACTCGCTTTGATAAGGTGCACAAGGCTATTCAAGATTTACCATATGTAGTGGGATATTGTTATACACAACTGACAGACGTAGAACAAGAGGTCAATGGATTACTTGATTTAAACCGCCAACCCAAAATCGAGGTTTCCCAAATTGCTGAGATTAATGCACGCCGTTTGAAGTAAACTGAATAATAACAGAAAGTAATATGAAGCAGAAATCAACAATTTTTATCTGATTTTATTAATGAGTGAGCACTTTGAAGATGCTAAAAGTATCTGAAATAAAAAACTACCCGCTATATAGGGGATAGATCTATGGCTGTATCCTCAAAGATTTTATTTCTGATGTACAATATACTATAAGTTTCTCTCTTACATCTTTCAGGGTGAATAAGCTTGCGAATTCATGGGTGTTTGATAAGATACCAAACCTTCCCGACCCTATTCTATAGGTCGGGTTATTTGACGTACAGGTACTATCCTATGGGGCGCTTACCAATTCTTTAAACTTCCTCAACAATAAACTTTTTTCCCCTGTTCGCTTGACAAGAAACAACCGTTTTCATGAGAATATAGCCAGATAATTTAAATCAAATAAAAAAGGCACCTTGCAGTTCCGTCGGTAGCGAAACTACAAGGCCTTGATAAGTCAAATCAGCTGACCATCAAGTTGCCATAGTTAGTGCAAGCACTAACCTTGTTTATTGTACCTAATTTTTTACTGGATTTCCACCGGTTTACTGGAATTTTTTGATCAAGTTAGGTCGATTTTTAGGGAATTGTTGCTCGTTTATTTGCTATGTCAGAGGTATTGGACAGTTGTCTGGTACCTCTTTTTTTATTTTATTTGGCTGTCAGAAAGTAAGCCCGATGAAATTAACCGCATAGAAAGCCGGAAATTCTTCCTGTATGATAAGACTATCTTAATCAGAAGGAGGAATTTTTGTTATGCCAAAACAACCCCATCACACCATCGTCCCCGTCTCACTCATAAATGAAATAAGCCAACATACTGTCTCGCCTGCTCCATCATCTCCGATGAAACTTGCTGCGAAAATCCAATGCAAGAAGCAAGAAGTTCGAATTTATAACGGGATTGACAAATATATTCTCTATGCTCTGTTAAAGGAGTTGAAGTCACATGATTCTTGACTACACTAAAATAAACCACCTCTACCTTGTTTGTGGACATACAGATATGCGTAAAGGAATTGATGGCTTAGCCGCCGTAATTCAAAACCAATTTGAATTAGATATCTATCAAGAGGCCTCATTATTTCTTTTTTGTGGTAGACGTGCCGATCGGTATAAAGCACTGTTTTGGAATCAAGATGGATTCACATTGCTTTATAAACGAATCGATTCAGGAAAATTACAATGGCCACGAAATGAATTGGAGGTCAAAAAATTGACGCAACGTGAGTTGCGTTGGCTATTAGAAGGGTTAAAAATTGAGCAGCCAAGGGCTATCACAAACGCACGAACTGGTGGTTCATTCTAATAACCCCCTCGATAAAATTAGTTCGTGACCATTCAGGTCTCATTTGATAAACTAGAAGAAACAAAGCGATAAGAATGGACTGAGCAGATGGCGACAAATACCGAATTAGAAGAACAAAATGCTGAATTACTGGCGAGACTAGATCAACTACTTGAGCAAAATATGGAACTGTCCAATCAGGTCGCCAACTTAACAAAAATGTTATTCGGGTCTCGTAGTGAAAAAACGCGCTATTCTCAGGAAGAGATTCCTCAGAACCAAACGTCTTTATTTGATGAGCCATCCGATTTTTTCGGCCAACCAGAAAAGGAAGAAGGTGAAATTAGCCGTATAACCGTTATCTCCACGCACACTCGCAAGCATCGCGTCCCTGGGTGGAAAGAAAAACAGTTGGAAAATCTCCCCACTGAAGAATATCATCACCGCCTCGAAGAACCAGTTTATTTGTGTTGCTACGGCGAGATGAAAGAACTTGGTACCAAGGAGTTCCTTGGAAACTGGCAGGGATTGATTTTGTGTGACGGCTATTCGGTCTATCGGCAGTTGCCCGGTATCAAGTTCGCCCATTGTTGGGCACATGCTCGACGAAAATGGGTCGAAGCCTTAGAATTAGGTGGGAAAGCTTCGAGTCCAGCGGTTCGCTTGGGTAAAATGGTGTGTGATGCGCTTTTTCGTATGGAACGGGATTGGCAAGAAATGCC
Organism: Bacillota bacterium; assembly: GCA_023442905.1. Taxonomy (GTDB): domain Bacteria; phylum Bacillota; class Bacilli; order Lactobacillales; family Aerococcaceae; genus Aerococcus. The sequence continues at coordinate 11,417 of JAEZWY010000144.1, forward strand.
AATTATGGCACGAGATCAATTGCGTCAAAAATTTGCGAGACCACTGTTGGAAGACTTTTATCGTTGGTTGGAGACGCAATTCGCTGCGCCAAAATCTGCCTTGGACAAAGCGATCACCTATTGCTTGAATCAAAAAGCCGGCCTGTTGAAGTTTCTGGAAGTTCCTGCGTTGCCGATTCATAATAACGGTGCAGAGAATGCAATTCGTCCGCTAACATTGGGCAAAAAGAATTGGTTATTTTCTACAAGTGAAGCGGGTGGAAAAGCCAATGCCATCTATTTGAGCTTGGTGGAAACCTGTAAAGCAAATCACATCGATTTTCGCCAATATCTGGAAAAGCTATTAATTGAATTGACATAAGTCGATTTGATTCAGGAACCTGAGAAAATCAACGACTATCTCCCTTGGTCGTTGGCGATTATCGAAAGCTGCCAGCCAGCCAAAAATATGAAAAAAGCAGCCTGATTTCAAAAAAATGGATGAAATCAGGCTATTTGTCATGCTTTTTTTTATTTGGAGCTATCGGCGTCCATTTTAACGGGCTTACGAATAGATGATGGCTATTTTCGAAAAAGTCTCTTACTTTATTTCTATTGATCATCGGTAAAGTATCGTTAGTCAGTCACAAATAAAGTCAAACACTTGGAGCGGGTGACGAGTAGTGAATTTGATCAATTTAAAAATATAGTAGTGTTTGAAAAGCTGCAGCGTGAAATTGAACAAGCAAAAATGAGTCAAGAGTCAGACCTGTTTAGGAGAAAGAGGAAGGTTATGGAAAATTATTACTTTATCAATAGTGTGGATCCAGAGAGCCAAACGATGTGTATTTAGGAAGTGGATGCATAAGTAATTGCTACGTCGATACCAATATACCAGGCACCACCAGTACTATCTTTTTTAGCTGAAGCCATGCGGTTTTTCACTTTATCTACTCAGACTCTACCAAGTAAGTAGAAGATGTTTTCATGTTGGTCAGCTACTTTAGGGATAATTCTTGGCACACCACCTGGAGAAAGTAATATTTTATCGTAAATTTCTGTTGCTTCTTTATCGTTAGTGCTGTGTGTAGTAATTTCCTTAGTATCAGGGTTGATAGTAATAATGCTTGTGTTCATGAAGATATCAACGCATTATTCTTTATATGCTGTTTCAATTGCATAGTGTAATTCATCTGAAGATTTTGAAATATCTTATAAATAGGATTGAATACCACATGATAAGAATGAAGCGATAGAATCAGTTCCGAGCACAAAAATTTCTGTATTGTGACTGCTTTTGGTAAGGGTTTGAAAGGCTTAGAAATCTACATGTGAAGTTCCTATTATGACGTATTCATTCGTATTACCTCCATGTTTCCATATCTATCCAATCTAACTTAAATATTATACTCTATGTTAGTTATATTGTATCTGACTTTGTGAAGAGAGTGTAAAATATTTTGTGTAAATAGAAAAAAGGAAGTCCCTTCTGTAGAATAGAGTTACCACAACACATTCACAGAAGAGAGGACTTCCCTATGAACGATTTTACTACAGAAATTCTAAAGACT
>JAEZWY010000189.1 GCA_023442905.1 Bacillota bacterium
GAAAAAGGTTTTGGATTTATCGAACGCGACGGCGCTGACGACGTATTCGTTCACTTCACAGCTATTCAAGGTGACGGGTTCAAATCTTTAGAAGAAGGTCAAGAAGTTTCTTTCGAAATCGAAGACGGAAACCGTGGACCACAAGCAGCTAACGTTGTTAAAGCGTAAATCTAATTTAAATTTTGACAATTAGGGCAACAGCCCACCAGACTAGTTAAATAACTTTAACTAGTCTTTTTTATTTTCAGATAAATTCATATCGTCTTGCATTATCATGATGAAAAATGAAAGCCCACCTTGAAACGGTTGTTTCAAGGTGGGCTCTTTTTTTATAATAAAACATATTTGTCATCGGTCTTTCTTAAGAAAAAGACTGTAAACCATGATAATGACAGAAATCACTATTAATGCGATGTTTGATCCTGTAATGCTATCTGTAATAATAAAGCTTAGCGCGATTGCGATAATTAAGCTAATGACTGCAAAGATGGCTAGTAATTTCATCATTCGAGATGCGCTTGATCTTTTTCCAGCTATTTCTATACCTTCTGAACGGTATTCGATAAATAGACTCGATAACCAAGCAAATACCGCTAAATAAAATAGGAAATTGATAAAGCCTAAACCTGTTAATAAGACTTGTGCATTTGCCATTTCTACAATATTTTGCATAATAACCATTTCCATTGCAATGAATAAAGGTGGCAAAATTGGTAGTAGGTTATGGGTACCAATGACTAAGTGAACGAGCGACCATTGTAAGACAAGTAGTCCTTTTACCAAAATTGTTACTGGACTGAAGAATAGAACCGCAATTAAAGCGACTTCTACTATGGCTAATACAATCATATTCTTAATTAAGGTAAGTCCTTTTTGCTTAGAAAATAATAAATACACTTGAGTAAGTAAGAATTGCCATAGTACTAATAGTAGAAAAGTTGTCCAATTAATGGTATTTACTGCATGCAAGTTCATATAAGCAGGTACTGCAATAAGACATGCAAGTAGCAGATGAAAAATTGTTGGAACGATCAGTTGGCGATTTCTAGTTCCAGCCATGGATTTAATTGCTTCCATTATTTTCTCCTTTCAACGATAAACAATCGTGGAGGTAGGTTTTTTTGGTTCAAAAAATTGAACATAGCTACATTATAACTTTTTTGGTCAAGTTTTTCGAGGTAAGATTGAACTGCTTCAAATTCTTCCATCCCCCCTGGGTGACCTACGTAGGAAGCAACTAGTAATAACCCCATAGAATCTAGGTGTTCAAGGACACTGGTAATAGCTTTAACAGTAGTATTTGATTGCGTGATAATTTCTTTATCACCACTGGGTAAATAGCCAAGATTAAAAATAGCTAATTGCAGTTTTTCATCTCTTGGTAAGATTTGGTTTAATTCACTGTGATCTTTTATAAACAACTTTGTATTTTTGTATTTTGATTCATTAGAAAGTCTTTTTTCAGCTAATGTAATCGCTTGTGGCTGAATATCCAATCCGTAAACGATACCGTCTTCTTCTACTAGTTGGGAAAGTAGTAGGGTATCATTCCCTTTACCTACTGTCGCATCAAGCACATGGTCACCTTTGTGAATCTTTTCTTTCATGATTTGGTGGGTTACAGTAACAATATTTTGGAACATGTCATCACTTCTTTCTATCCTTCTATCTTAATTCACTATAGGTAATCAAGTAAATTATATTACGTTAATATTACAAATATTAAAAAATTACATCAACATAAATTAAGTCTTTCTTAATAAATTTATTTTAGATAGAATTTAGGTTGTGAAAGTTTAGTTTTTTTTTGACGATTAAAAAATTACAAGGGGGAGTAAAATTGGTAATTGAGGAAAATAAAGCAGTATCGCGTAAAACAATCGCATCAATTTCCAAAAAATCAGCAACATTAGGGGCTATCGTTCTAGGATCTGCCTTTGCTGTATCTAGTTTTGGTGCTCACATGGATATCCCAACGGCACATGCTAGTGAAGGGACAACAGTTACATTTGCATCAACCAATAATGCTTTCTTAGATAGCATCATTCCGGATGCTTATAAATTAGCCAATGATAACGACTTGTATGCATCAGTAATGATTGCACAAGCTATTTTAGAATCTAACTGGGGAGCATCTGGCTTGTCTTCAGCGCCTTATTATAACCTATTTGGGATTAAAGGCACTTATAATGGACAAGGTGTAACTTTCTATACTCTTGAAGATGATGGTTCAGGTAACTATTACCAAATCAGAGATTCATTCCGTGATTACCCATCATACAAAGAGTCACTAACTGACTACGCGAATAAAATGGTTAATGGTGTTTCATGGGATTCTAATTTCTATGCGGGAACGTGGAAATCTAATACAAGCTCTTATAAAGATGCAACAGCTGCTTTGACGGGTACATATGCTACCGACACACGTTATGGTGGTAAGTTAAACAACTTAATTTCAACTCATGGTTTAACGCAATATGATACAGCAGCAGGTTCAGCAGTAGGGACTTCAGCTTCAGTTGCTAGCTCAACAACTAACTTGTCAACACAAGGTAAAACTGCAACTAGCACTGCAGGTAAATCTTATACTGTGAAATCAGGTGATGGTCTATATACTGTAGCTCGTGCTTTAGGTGTGAGTGTTGCAGAAGTTAAAGCGCAAAATGGTTTAACTTCTAACCTAATTCACCCTGGACAAGTGTTATCAGTAGCAAAAACTAGCTCCTCTTCATCATCTAATTCTACAAGCGCTGGAGCAACTACTAATACTGGCTCTTCGGCAACAACAGGTAAGTCATACACTGTAAAAGCAGGCGATGGTTTATATACGGTAGCTCGTGAATTAGGGATTACGCTAGCGGAAGCTCGCGCACAAAATGGTGGTTCTGATTTAATCTTTGCAGGCCAAGTATTTAAAGCTGGTCAGTCGACAACTTCTACATCAAGTTCGTCTTCTTCATCAAGCTCAAGTGCTAACACTGGTTCATCTTCAGCATCAACATCAGGTAAATCATACACAGTTAAATCTGGTGATGGCTTATACAGCGTAGCAAAAGCCTTAGGTATTTCAGTATCAGAAGCACGTTCATTAAATGGCGGTTCTGATTTGATCCACCCAGGCCAAGTATTTAAAGCAGCTACATCTGCATCTGAAGAAGTAGCAGAAGAAACAACTAAAACAGGTTCATCTGCTTCAACAACAGGTAAATCATACACTGTAAAAGCTGGCGATGGTTTATATACTGTGGCTCGTGAACTAGGTATTACACTAGCGGAAGCACGTAGCTTAAATGGCGGATCTGATTTAATCCATCCAGGCAAAGTATTTACAACTGGTAAGGTGACAACTTCATCAAGTGCGTCTACTTCAACTAGCACTAATACTGGATCTTCTACATCAACAGGTAAATCATATACTGTAAAATCAGGCGATGGTTTATATACTGTAGCCCGTGCTTTAGGTATTTCATTATCAGAAGCTCGCGCACTAAATGGTGGTTCAGACGTTATTCATCCAGGCAAAGTATTTACAG
>JAEZWY010000192.1 GCA_023442905.1 Bacillota bacterium
ATACATTGAGAGGTCGTGTTTGTCACAATTGTGATAGATGCGATTTTTTTATTTATTTTGATGATATTTCAAAAATAGCTTTCAGTGTGCCTACAAAAGAATGGAGAAAAAGAAATGAGATCAGTTAAGTTGAATGAAAATATCGAGGCCGCTATTGCAGCGGTTATTGCTTTTATAGTATCGATGATACCTATTGAAATTGGCCCAAGTTTTGGCGTCCAAATTTCACTAGCCATTATTTATATTGTAGCGTTTAGACGAGGGATTCGTGCTGGTTTATTGTCAGGATTCTTGTTAGGCTTGATTAAATTTATTTCTGGATTTGCCAGTATTTTAACGCCGGTACAAGGTATCATTGAATATATTTTTGCCTTTGCTTTAGCTGGATTAGCGGGTATTTTTGCCTTAAAAATCCAAGAAGCAGCGAAGAACAACCAAGAAAAAAATCTTTTTCTATATGTTGGATTGGCTACTTTTATAGCCATCTTCTCTGAATATTTTGTCCATTTTCTAGCTGGCGTAGCCTTTTGGGGACAATTTGCTCCTGAAGGCATGAGTCCATGGGTATACTCAGGTGTGATGAATGCTATGTCAGGACTCGCAACTTGGGGCGCGTGCTATGCCATTTCTTACCTACTAATCAAGACAAATAAGAAAATTATCCTAGTTGAAAAATAAATATAAAGTAAAACAGGACGGTGAACTGAAAATCACCATCCTGTTTTTTTTAGGAAGTTTGCTAGAAAAATATGCCGAAGAATTTGAGAAAAGGGATAGTGGTTACGGCAAAAAAAACGGAGTGAAATCAATCACACCGGTTTTGGCTTGTATAAGAAAATGAAGAATCTTAGTTTTCAGTATCTTCTACAATTTCGCCTTCTTTTTCATCGATCACTTCTGGTTCAGCAACTTCTGCATCTGGATCTACTTCTTCTGGCTCTTCAACTGGCGCAGAAATAGCTACGATAACTTCATCAGCTTCAGTTACTAATTCAATATCGCTTGCAAGGTTTAATTCACCAGCAGTTACTGAATCACCAATAGCTAAGCCTGTAACGTCAACTTCGACTGAATCTGGCGCAGTTGCTGGGTCAGCAACAACGTTAATTTCAAGTGATGTAGTAGAAGCTACACCTTCTTTATCTGCTAAAGCATCTTCGTTAACGATAACGATAGATAATGGCATTTCAAGTTTTTGACCTTTTTTAATTGCTTGTAAAGAAATGTTGTAGATAGTTGGTCTCAACGCAGATTGTGAAATTTCACGTACGTATACTGTACGTGTTTTACCATCTAACTCTAAATCAAATACTGAGTTAAGACCTAATTCACGACGAATTTGTTCTACATCAGAAACTGACATTGAGATGTTAATTGGATCTAAGTCACTTGCGTACACAACACCGGGAACTAAATCTTCTTTACGTAATTGTTTAGCTGCTGAAGTACCTGAGCCATCACGTTTTTGAGCTGTAAATTTCATTCGAATACCTCCTGAGTATATACGTTTGTATTTACGTTTCCTACAATTTAAAAAATTAGGAACACATTTAATATTAACATATATGAGTAATAAAATCTATTTTAAGCTATAAACAGGCAATAATTCGTATGAATTTTCTAATAGAGAATTATGAGAAAAAGTAGCCCGCACTGCCATAAATGGACCTTCTGTGGTAAAATGAAGCAAATATAAAGAGTGACTGTTATGGATAAAAAGGGTAAGACAAGTCGCTTAGGAGGAATATGATGCAATTTAAAAGTACACGTAACCAGGATAATATTGTCACTGCTTCACAAGCTATTGTCCAAGGATTAGCAACTGATGGTGGGCTCTACGTCCCAACGGAATGGTCAAGTATTGACTTAGACTGGTCTGAACTAAAGGAAATGACTTATCAGGAATTAGCTTATTTTGTCATGTCTATCTTCTTTGATGACTTCTCAGAAGCTGATTTAAAAGCATGTATTGATGCTGCATATGACGAGAAGTTTGATACGGATGTCATCGCACCACTGGCTAAAGTGGGTGAAGATTATTATTTAGAATTATTCCATGGGCCAACGATTGCCTTTAAAGACTTGGCGCTACAAATCTTACCGCATCTAATGAAGAAGTCAGCTGAAATGAATGCTAACGATAAAGAAATTGCGATTTTGACAGCTACATCAGGTGATACTGGTAAGGCTGCTATGGCTGGTTTTGCAGATGTTCCTGGTACTAAAATCATTGTCTTCTATCCTCAAGGTGGGGTATCAACCATTCAAGAAAAACAAATGGTTACACAAAAAGGCGATAATACTTTTGTTGTAGCGATTGAAGGCAACTTTGATGATGCACAAACTGAAGTTAAACGTCTATTTAACGATGAAGCTTTACGCGCTGATTTAGCGGCAGAAAATATTCAATTCTCTTCAGCCAACTCAATGAATATCGGTCGTTTGATTCCTCAAGTAGTTTATTATTTCTATGCCTATGCCCAATTAGTGAAACATGAAGAAATCGAAGCGGGTAGTCCCGTTAATTTTGTGGTACCAACAGGAAACTTTGGTGATATCCTAGCTGGCTACTACGCGAAAAAATTAGGTTTACCAGTAGGCAAATTGGTTTGCGCTTCAAATGATAACACTGTCTTATACGACTTCTTTAACACGGGTGTTTATGATAAGAACCGTGAATTTAAATTAACGATTTCGCCATCAATGGACATCTTAGTTTCAAGTAACTTCGAGCGGATGTTATTTCACGCACTAGGTGATGATGTGGCACAATTATCTGCCTTAATGAATGACTTAGATGAAAAAGGGCGCTACGAATTCCCAGCTGATGTTAGTGAAAAATTTGCTGCTTTCCTTGGTGAATTCGCTGATGAAGCACAAACTAAAGCAGAAATTGATCGCGTATATCAAGAATATGATTACTTAATGGACCCACATACTGGGGTAGCTTCAGCAAGTTTACAAAAATTGAAAGCGAAAGATGTCTTAACTGGCCCAAGTGTTGTTGTATCAACCGCTAGCCCATACAAATTCCCGCAAGCTGTTTTAACAGCCATTGGACAAGATGTAGAAAATGCTTCTGATGATGAATTAGTGTCTAACATTAAAACTGCAAGTAATCGCGATTATCCAAATGCTATCAAGGAAATTCAAACAGCAGAAGTGCGTCACAACCGTGTATCTACAGTTGAAGATATGAAAGCGACTGTCGTAGGCATTTTAACGGGAGAATAAAGCGATAAGAAAGTGGAGGAGATCATGCTTAAAGGATTAAATTTAACAGTCGTTGTCACAGGTGGCATTGCTGCGTATAAAGTACCCGATTTTGTCCGCACCCTCATTAAAGCAGGGGCCAATGTGCGCGTTGCTCTGACACCGTCTGCGAAACAATTTGTTACGCCATTTACCTTAGAAGTACTCACCAAATATCCACCATTAGTAGAAGACATTCAATGTCCAGACACAGTTGCCCATATCGCTTTAGCCGATTGGACTGACTATGCCATCGTTGTACCAGCAACCGCGAATACAATGGCGAAATTTGCCAACGGTATCGCTGATAATGAAGCACTATCCATGATGTTGGCGCTCAATTCGCCACTTTTACTTGTTCCAGCAATGAATGAGAAAATGTGGGCTAACCCAGCTACTCAACGCAATGTTGACCAACTTCGTTTAGACGGACACACGGTAGTTGAACCAGATACCGGTTTCTTAGCAGAGGGCTATGAAGGCAAGGGCCGGATGCCAGCGCCTGAAGCCATATTCCAATCCCTATTAGCCTTTATTGCGATTGATAAACAAGCCAAGACACTTGATTTAACGGGACAGCGTCTACTTGTATCAGCAGGGGGAACTACAGAGAAATTGGATCCAGTTCGATTCTTGACCAATCGTTCTTCTGGGAAAATGGGACTGGCTATCGCCAATGTCGCTGCACTTGCTGGCGCCCAAGTAACTCTAGTGCGCACTGAACACGCTAAGAACCTACCAGTTTTACCTGGTATTGAAGTGGTAACTGTCGAGTCTGCTCAAGAACTATATGATAGGATGCATGCCCATGTTGCAGACAAGGATATTGTCATTATGTCTGCCGCTGTTTCTGACTACCGGTCAGCTAACCCAGCTGAACAAAAGATGAAGAAGGGCCAACTATCTAACCAAGATGGCCTGACAATTCAATTAACGGAGAATCCTGATATTTTAGCAAGCTTGCCTAAAGAAGGTCACTATACGGTTGGCTTTGCTGCGGAAACGCAAAATGTCATTGAATATGGCCGCAAGAAGTTGGTTAAAAAAGAAGTCAACATGATTGTAGCCAATGATGTTTCAGACCAGACAATTGGTTTCAATGCAGATGACAACCAAGTGACTTTAATCACCAAAGATAGTGAGCGTACTTTAGAAAAGCAAAGTAAAATTGGTGTAGCAGTTGAATTGCTAGCACATATTCAAGATAATATTTCATAAAATAAAAAATGATGTCAGCGTAAAGTGCCGACATCATTTTTTATTTATATAGATAAATTTATCCATCACCTAACAGGTGTGTATGCTCATCAAGAGCGAATGGTGTTTCTTCACTGATATGGTCATAGAACATGATGCCGTTTAAGTGGTCAATCTCATGTTGCAATACGATGGCTGGATAGCCAGAGAAACGTTTTTTGTAGGCATTACCATCGATATCATTGTAAGTCACAGTGATACGGGCATGGCGAGGGACATAAC
>JAEZWY010000039.1 GCA_023442905.1 Bacillota bacterium
GTCCTCTCAGTTGTTTATTTTGTCGTGATTTAATCATACTAGAGAACGATATGTTTTTTAATACCTAAAATAAAAATGGGGCTGAAGAATCAATTCTGATTCATCAGTCCCATAAATTATAGAGCCGATATATAAGGATTCTAGCTTTTTTTGTTTTGCCTGTATACTAGAAATGACCAGCTTTTGACCAGCTCTTTTACTGATGAGCCATCATATCAGCAAAGTCTTGACCTGTTTCTTTTGCTAGTTCTATTGGAATCAATTGTTGGTGTCAAGGGCCATAATAAAATGTTGGTTTTGGGCCATTGAAATTGTAGGTAGTTTTCTCTTTATCGTTTCGTTTCTTTTCCTTTCGTTTCACTATAACTTTTCATTCGATAGGAAGGTCCTGTAATTTGAATAATTTTAGAATGATGGACCAATCGGTCCAATAAAGCATTAGTCAATTTCTTATTACCAAAAATTTCGGACCATTGAGACAGAGGAATATTCGTTGTAATAATCGTTGATTTTCTTTCGTATCGCATATTAATTAGTTGAAACAGTAAGTTAGATCCTTCTTTTGAGAAGGGGAGATACCCGACTTCATCAATAATTAATACAGAATAGCTCGCATATTTTTTGAGCATGGTATCACTTGTCCCACGTTTATGTGCCCGGATAAGTCGATTAACCAGTTCTGTACTAGTGATAAATAAACAGCTCTGTCCTCTATCAATACACTCTAAACCAATTGAAACGGCTAAATGGGTTTTTCCAACACCGCTATTTCCAATGAATAAAAGGTTGTCATACGTGTCTAAAAAGCGTAATGTCACTAAATCTTGAATTTCACTTTTTTTGATTTTGGGTTGAAAATCAAAGTTAAAAATCATGAAGGCGTTTATGATAGGGAAACATTGCCCGTTTTAAAATTTTTCTTTGGGTCTCCTTTCTACGATAGCTAATTTCTTGATGTGTTAATTCAAATAAAGAATCAACTAGAGATTGTTCATTTTTAGCTACTTCATCTAAATGGGCAGGTAAAATTTCTTTGATACAGGTAAGATTTAAATCTGATAATTGATTTAATAACTGATGGTAATTTGACATATGAGCCTCCTTATAATTCATCGTAAGCATCTAAATTTTCTTCTACAAAGCGCTCCAACTCTTCGTCTTCTAAGTATTTGAAGACATCAGATCGAAGAATCTCAAGAGAGTCATCACGTTGATAATTTAAGGTTTTTTTGCTTAATGGGTGCGAGCGAATACATTGATGGCCATACCAAATGAATAGACTGTCCTTACGGACATCTAAAGTTACCTCTTTACCAATATATTTCACGGGAACAGAATACTTTGAGTTTTGATATTGGACCATGGATTCAATGGAAACTTTTCTAATTACGTGTTGGGTTCTAGAAACATATCTGACTAATTCTAAACGATTGAAAGGACGCAACACCGATTGTTCATCTATAAGAAGCTTAGAGGGATGATTATTCACTGCTTGAGAACGTTCATTATTTAAGTCATTCATAAACTCATAGACGATTCGTTTTAGCTCCTGCTCATTTTCAAACTCGTAGTTAAAGACCATTAAGCGGTTAACAGTACGAGCTAAAGCTTCAACTTTGCCTTTGGTTTGTGGACGAAAAGGGCGACAAGCAATCGGATTGAATCCAGCATCTTTAGCAAATTGACGAAATTTTCGGTAAAAACGGTTTGACTAAATTGGCTTTTACTTCTATCAACAACTGTTTTCATATTGTCAAACCAAATTTCTTGAGGAACACCATTCCCGCAGTACTCAAACGCATTGACCAAACAATTGAAGACATTCGCTTGGGTTCGATCAAAGGTTACCTCTAAGTTTTTCATGCGAGAATAGCCTAGAATATATAGAAAAAGATTGAAGTAAAAGACTTCACCATGTTTACTCACCATCTTAATATTTTCTTTCCAATCGACTTGAGCAGAAAGACCTGGCGTCGTTTCAATTCGAATGGTTGCTTTTTTTACACGCTTTTCTCGATAGTTCCGACAATATCGTTTGACGGTGGTATAGCCACCTTGATATCCTTTTTTCTTAATAAAATAATAAATTGAAGAAGCGGAACAGCTTAACTCCATTTTATCTTTAATAATTTCTTCAAAACCGCTTAATAAAAGAGGAGCAGAAGATTGTCTCTTTTTGATCTGTTCTACTTCCCCTTTAGTTCCAGCTTCATAGTAACGCTTGACTGTTCGGTAATCACAATTATATTGCTTGGCCATGGCTGCATAGTTAGGTTGAATATCGTTCATAATGTGTCGTAAGACTCCTTCTAAGACATCTTTTCGCATGAGTCACTCTCCTTGAATGGTTTCATGAAAAAGAATATCAGATTTTAAATCTAACCTACATTTTTGATGGCCCTTTTCCTACATTTTATCGTGGCCCTTTACATCAATGAAAATGCACCAGAAGGAACCCATTACGAATATAATGGAAATACTTACCAACTTGTTCCTGATGATAATGAGTTAGGTATCAATTTTAAGGTTAAAGTAATATTGCCGGATGAACTAAAAG
>JAEZWY010000056.1 GCA_023442905.1 Bacillota bacterium
GCTAACAGCCGTAAAGACGCCGCATATTCGGGTCTAATCGGTGGGGGTTTCTTTAGTATTGCGATCCTTGTTTCTTATTTTGGTTTCATGGCTTCCTTCAACTTAGTGGGTAGATCAGCTGTACCTACTTTATCTTTAGCTAATGAAATTCATCCTTACCTAGCTTACTTCTTTGTTATTATTATCATGATTGGGATCTTCACTACAGCAGTCACCTTACTTTGGAATTCAGTATCTAATTTCTCAGAGGATGGCAGTAAAAAGCATAAGGTCCTTACATTGATTATCGGCCTAATTGGTTTAATTATCGGTTCAATGATTTCTTTTAGTTCATTATTGAAAATTGTCTATAACATTGCTGGCTATTTCGGAATTGCCTTTATGATTCTGATGCTAGTCCGTCACATTCAATGGGGTAGAGCAGCTAAAGAAAAATAGAAAAAGTTTCAAATAAAAAAAACCGCTTATGACCAGCGGTTTTTCTTTATTCTATTTAAGAATTATTCTTCGTCTTTTTTAGTGAAACCATCTAGACGACCTTTAGCATCATCTTTTGCATCGCTAAATCTATCTTTAGCTTCGTTGACTTTTTCTTCAACTTCGCCACGAGCTTGTTGGCCTTTACCTTTGCCTTCTTGCTCTTTATCTCCAGTTACTTTACCAACTGTTTCATTTACTGCACCTTTAATTTTATCGAAAGTTCCATTGTTTTCGTTTGACATAAAATCAACCTCTTTCATTTAATTATTTAAAGTATATATATATTTTACCATATATGATATTGAGTACAAATATAAGCACTTATAAACAATTGAAAGCATGAGAATGTAGGCTAAGCTAGGTCATGCACCAATATTGACCAAAGAGTGAAATATATGATATAATACAGGATACATTCACGGGGGTGTTATTGGATTCGACAGGCATGGCCCGGTGTACAACTACTGCTCGGAGGTTACGGCTTCGCAACAACGTTACCAGTTTAAAATTAACTGACAAACAAGAAACAAACACTTTAGCTTTCGCTGCGTAAAAACAGTGAGCTAAGATTCGCCTAGCGTCACCTATGCGTTAGTTCCGAGTCCTATTATAGTAGGTTACGTTCTAAGCTTCCGTCTGGAGTAAGGAAAAGAGATTAATCAGACTAGCAATCTAATTGGTTTGTTTATTCACCATTAGTGCGCGAATCCGAGAATGAACTATAGTGGTAAAAGTTGTATAATCGGAGTGTTTGGACAGGGGTTCAAATCCCCTCACCTCCATTTTATCGTTAAAATACGTTGAAACTAAAATTTAAAACGTTGATATATCAAGGTTTTGAATTTTCTAATTGTTACAGAATCGTATACTTTCGAAACTAAGTGTGCACCAACTGTGCACGTAAGATGATTAAATGCTATCCAAGACACCTACTATTTTGGTATCTTGTTGTTGCTGAAGCTCATCCAAAATATGTGCATAGGTAGATAAAGTTTCATTCGTTGTTGCATGGCCTAACCGTTTCGAAATATACTGAATATTTAATCCTTCAAGTATGAGTATGCTGCAGTGCGTATGTCGCAATGAGTGAATACCATATTGGGGGATGTCGAGTTGCTTACATCGTGTACGCAACTTTTTTAATACACTCGTATAAGATATATCGGGTTTTTTAAACTTATCCAAGAAAGGGTAGTCAGTGTCATCTGATGTACTCTTAAAGTCCATCAACGTGTCGTAAACCGATTGATTAATCATAATAGTACGTTTACTAGTCTCATTCTTTGTGTCCGTAAAAACATGCTTATTATAGCTATACGCTCGTTTAACAGTAATAGTATTTTCGGTAATATCATTCCAAGATAAACCGTACACTTCACTTATCCGTAAACCTGTAATCGCTGCGACGTACAACATCACGTCTGATATGTAGTCAGATTGATATAGCGCTGAGGTTAATTTGCTAAAATTTGACTTGTTCCAGGCGTCTACACGCTTACCTGATTGGACATCATAAGTTAGTTGGATATTGTAAGTAGGGTCTATGGTTAAGATACCGTCAGCAATAGCATGACGGATACAGCCTTTTAGTTTAAAGTGAGTTTTCTCGACAGTATTCTTAGACTTGCCTTTACCTCGCCAATTTATAAAATTTTGATATTTCTTACGTGTTAGTTGTTTCAATTTTAAATCACCGAAATATTCTTCAACGATACGCATATTCAGATAGTAGTTGTCTTCCGATACTTCGGATAGCTTACCGAGCTTGTAAGTTTCGCACCAATTATTAAAATACTCAGACAAGGTCATTTCCGCTTCTTCGTACACGTCATTATCTAATGTTTTACGATTAATTTCTTCTTGTTTTTCGCCATAAGCTCTAGCTTCAGCTTTTGTGCTGAAATTACTTTTCTGTTTTTGGTGGCGTTTTTTCTTATCATCATAAATGTTATACCGCACACGCCATTTTCCGTTAACTTTTTTTACGGTTGCCATAACATATCAACTCCTAATTATGTTAAAATATAGGTATACAAAAAGCACACACTCCGTGCGTTTTGTTAAACTTCAGATTGCCTCACTCTTCGACCGTCCAAAGTGGAGAGTGGGGATTTTTTTGTTATTTAATCGGATTAATAAAATTATTAAGATAGCGATCTAAGTCTTTAGGTAATCCAACTGATTCTAAATATAGTCCAAAGTTTGGAAGGTCTTTATATCTATTAAAAAAATTATTTTCCAGCTCAAAAGCAAAATTTCTTTGGTCGAAAGAGTGAGATGAGAGCCCGGACATTATGCAAATTAGTAAACAATAAGTATCATTACGACCTAGTTTATTTCTATCCCAAGTACTATTATCAGCGATGCCCTTCGGCCATAATAATCTAACATCTGCTTTTGTGAGCCTATGCCCACGACCGTTATCATTGTTACGTGGAAATGTTGAATCAGACTTGTAAGTTACTAAGTTACCACCATGAGCAAGGTTGTTTCTATATCCTAAAATAATGGTAAGGATTTTCTTTAATAATCTCTTTAACGCTTCTTTATCTTTGGAGCTTAGACTGTCAATTTGTAAATTGAATATTTGCCTCACAATAAATTCTTTTTCTTTAGCACTAAAAATAGAATAAAACATTCTAATTTGACCAAAAGTCATATTTTGTGATAAAACCCAAAAAGGAATATGATTTTTTGTTTCTCGATAATGTTTTGTAGGATAATATTTAGTTTTTCTTATTTTCCAGATTTCTTTTAGCACCGATTTAACTTTACCGTTGCTATTATTAAAGTTTTCTTTTCTTAAATATCTATTCATCGAAACACCGAATGATTGAGATAAGGCATCAGACATTGCAATATTGAAAGACCGTTCGAATGAAATAATATAATTAAATAAGATATTTCTAAGAGTTTCATCGAAATAATAGAATCTAACTAAATCTTCAAAAGATGTACCAGGTTGAAACATTTCATTACCATTCGAGTCAAGGTATGTAAAAGGTGGCTTGTATGAGTTAATTAAAATATGATAATTTTTGGACAAGAGAAAATTCTTTGCTAATTTTTCATCATTAATTTCTAACCCCCTTTTACGCAAAACATCAATTTGTTCTTCTGTTGTTTTAAATGGCTTATCAGCCCCGAAATATCCATGCATAAATAAAAAACACCCCGTGTACAATTTACTAATGTACACGGGGTGTTTGACCCGTTTCTAGAACAGGTATTTCACTCTGTGTACATTATATTATAAAAACATTGTATTATCAAATTACTTTTTTAAGTTTATCTCCAATTTTTATTGGAGAATCACTTTTATTTTTAACTGGTTCAATTTGCATTTCATCAACGCGACCGCTATACTTAGCAGCTTTGAATCTAGGTTCCATGCTTATTTGTTGTCCATAATTAAGGGAACGGATTGGATCGTAAATCTCGGACTTAATTTTTAAAACTGAAAAATTCTTATAAATTTCAGAAATAATTAGTATACCCTTGGGCACAGGTAAAGAACCTATTGCTTTTTTTGTGTTAGGGTCTCTAATAATTTCAGATTCTTTTTCATCAAAGACGGTAAATTCATCTCCAACTTCAGCATCATAATGGTCTATATTTGCAATCACGGTATTATTATCTAAAATTCTTAAAATTCTTGAAGTTATCATGATTCTTCCTCCTAAATCAAACCCTTAACCTTATACATATATATAGCACTTTCCACAATATTCTCTGGTAACTCTAAATCTTCAGCTATTTCATATAATAGCACAGCATCTTCACTATCTTGGTATCTAGCTATATGGTCCACAGGTATCAATTGCCCATAAGACCATCTACGTGCCATCGCCTCATCCTTTGCATGTTTATCATAGTTAGTTATGTTCTTATGAGAAGAAGTGAAGTAATGACCGACTTCTTCCGCAACAGTAGAAAGTTGTATTGTTAGAGATTTACGCTTATTTATGTAAATATCTCTACCTATAATCATGCCTGAAAGTTCATCAGGCATTTCTTCATCAAAATGAAAATAAAACTTATCATCGAATTTAGCAATAAATTTTTTTAATTCATTCAACTAATCACCTACTTATTGTGCCGTTTTTTAATATTATCAATGTAATCCTGTACCTCAGCTTCTTGTTCCTGAGTAAGATCATCATCTTTATGTGCTGCAATTAAAATATCATCATCTTTGAATTTGCTTTGTTCTTCAAGTTGTTCACGGTATTGTTTATCAACGTAATTTAGAACTTTAATCTTCCTATTATTATCTAATTTCGTTACTTTTTGATTAATCTGGGTAGATACTGAATGTTCAGTTGTCATATCATCATTTATCAATAACAGAGGACTTATTTTAAGAGCGGATGCTAACAAAGAAATTTTGTCACGACGCATGTTTTCAATCATTCCCTGTTCCCATTTACGGACAGTAGACTTGCCTACACCTACCATATCACCAACTTGTTCAAGAGTTAGGCCTAATTCTTTCCTCCTAGATTTAATATCATACATAGTTACTTCTCCTTAAATTTATTATTAATAGAATAATAACATTAAAGTGTCGTTTTGGAAACTATTATTCAATTATTTATCAAAAAAGTGTCCTAAAAGAAATTTATGTGTTGACAAAAGAGTTAGAAGCGATTATTATTAAAAGTGTCTTAAGGGACACAATCACAGAGAGGAGGGAAAATATGAATAGTGACGCGGTAAAAGCAAAAATAGTATTTAATGGAATGAAAATAGATGAGTTTATCAGTTTAGTAAATCATGAATTATCTAATAATGGTTACTCTGGCATGTCCCGTTCGACTTACTATAAAAATTTACGTGGGGAACAAGAGTTTAGTAGGAGTGAAATTCAAGCAATTTCTAAAGTACTAAATTTGAGTGATGAGGAAGTATTAAATATTTTTTTTGACGAATAGTGTCTTTTAAGACACTAAGGGTTATTTTAAATAGGGAGGCATAACAATGAACGAACCACAATTACCAAACACATTAAAAGAATATGAAGGCACAAGTTTTATATATCCATATGTTGAATTATTAAAACTTTCGTTACGTGAAGATATTAAAAAAGAAGACCTTGCACTGGCATGCAAAATCTTCTTGATGAAGGTAGAGGAGGAGTAAGTATGGAAATCGTAACTTTTTCAGATGGAACATTTATGAATGAAGATGAGCTAAAAAAAGTACAGCAAGAAATTTTAACTGTACTTAGCAATAAAGGTTACTCATATGAAATTGCGGAATATTTATTAAAAGAAATTATAAGTGTGTTAAATGAAAAAGCAAAGCGGATACGCATTTAAAATTATTTCAGCGTTTTAATTATACCTATTGCAGCATCCCTAATCGCTTTAGATTCTGACGAATCCGTAGATTTATTAGGAGTACTCCAAAGTAATTTCGAAGAGGCATCTGTCTTGATTGTAAATAGCTTACTTGTAATATTCCCCTTATTATCAGCAATGGTAAGGGTAACTAAAATAATTTCTTTGAAAGAAGAATCAAGAATGGTTGTAAACTTTTGACCTGGCGCAATTTCAGCATTGATTAAAGAGTTTAACTGGAATTCAGAATTGAACTTATCTAGATCAGTATGAAAATTTAAATTGATTATTTTTGCACTTGTCCTTCCAAAATTTTTTATTACTAAATTCTTTTGAAAGGCAACGGAGTCAATAGTTTCGACATAAATATGCACATACGGTTTGTTAGCTTCTTCAATCGATTTTCTAGTTAGTTTTAGACTTTTGTAGGAAATGATAATCGCTACAACTGAAACAATAAGCGAACTAATAGTAGCAAAAATATTTATCCAATCAGAAATGGAAACTAACATTTGAGTTTCATCCATAACAATTCACCCCCTCTCTAAAGAGGATTATATCAGAGGAAGGAGAGATATATTTGAGCGAAATGGCACTATCTAATGATTTAAATCAAATTGAATTTGAAATTAGTCGATATAAACAATCGGTAGGGCAGTCAGTTTTCGAAATTGGCAGGCGATTAAACCATGTTAAAGAAAATGACTTAGCACACGGCGAATTCCACAATTGGCTTGAATCTATCGGCATCGAGTACAGAACTGCTAATCGATTTATGAAAGTTGCAAGAGAGTTACCAAATGTGTCATCGATGTCAGATTTAGGCTATTCAGTCCTTTACTTGATTGCGACGCTTCCAGAAGAAGAAAAACTGGAACAAGTTGAAAGGATTGAAAATGGTGATACACCAACTCAATCGGAAATCCAAGAACTCAAAAGGCAAATAAAAGAAAAAGACCAGCAGCTTGAAGAAAAAGAAAACCAAGTCAATCAATTACATAATCAGATTTTAAATACACCACCGCAACGTGTTCAGACTAAAGAGGTGGTCAAAGAGGTAAAACCTGCTGATTATGACGATTTAAAGTCTGATAACCAACAACTACAAGAGGTTTTAAAAGATAAAGAAAATCAATTCCAATCTCTAAGAGCTCAATACCAAGATTTGATAGCACAACGTTCTGAAGTTGATGAGAAGTCAAAGAAATATGATGAATTGAATGAAGCTATTCAAAAGATGCAAGGGCAACTGGATAAGGGGCAGCAAGAAATATCTGCTCAAAAAGAGGTTTACGACTTAGTGAGGAAATCTAAAGAGCTAATTGCTGAAGTGGCGCCTTTAACGTATTTGATTGATGCTGAAAATGTCATCTCAAATGAGTATGCTAAAAGGCCATTAATTGAGATAGCAAATAAGTTGCATGATATCGCGGATAAAATCGAAAAACAGATTGATGAAACAAACATTATAGAAGGAGAGATTATCAATGGCTGAAATGATTGAAAGACCAACAGATTTTTTAGAGCTAGCTTTACAACAGAACAAAGAAAACGCTGAACGTATGGAGCAACTCTACAAAGAAATGAAAGAAACGAACGATCGTACCAATAAGCGACTAACTGAAATTGAAGAAATACAAGAAAGCTTGAAGAAAAATGTCACTTTAACTCGTGGAGAATTAGCAAGATTGAAACGATTAATCTTAGCTAAATCGAAACCATTAACACATCAATTCTTTAAAGAGCCAGTTAGCGAGGAGCTGTTCGAAGCTAAACGAGGACACACAATTTCTTATTTATGGACAATCCTAAAAATGAAATATGACGTTGGTACTTATCCAGAAATTTCACACATTTATTTTGATGAAGCAATGAAAGTGGTAAGCCAAGTAACGATTAATGACTTTCCAAAAGCATATTACCGATTAACGCCAAAGATGCAAAATATTGCTGATAAAGAAATTGAACATGTTGTGTTTTCAGAAGATGATTCAATGGATTTATTTGAATAGTAGGTGATTTAAATGGAAACACAAGAGCTAATCTTTCATCTAATCGAATCAGACAAACAAAAGTTACTTTTGGAAAAACAAAAAGAAATTCAAATCCTACAAGATGAATTAGATTATGGCGCAATAGGTAATATGGACTGGTTCTGCGAACGAGTGAACTTATCTAACGTTGAAGCCAAGCGAAGAATTTTATATCCGTATCGTTCAGAACTTGAAGGACGATTAGTAAAATACCCGGAATCACAGGGTATGAAATGGCAATTCAACAAATCTCTAGTTAACGAATGGATCGTTGAGAATTTCGAAAGGTGGTAAAACAATGAATAAAACAATAAAAACACTCGCTTTAATAACTGCAACTATTGGGGTAGCGGCAGTGGTTAAGCGAGTGCAGAAACAAAGTTATTCAAATGAAGGTATAAAAGTAGTCCCTATTGCTACTAGTCAGATTTTAAACACCTCTGATTATATTCGAGGTTTGTGGAAAGAAAGCTAATCTTTAGCGATTATCCCTTCCTCTTGAAGGATTACGAGAGTAGAAACAATAGAAGCTTTAGTAGCTCGTTTTGATGCAGCTTCAACGATATTGATTATTGCATCCATTTGTTTTTGGTTAAAAGTAGAATTTTTTAAATCTAATCCTTCGAAAATCTCCTGAATAAATTTTTGTTGATCATTCGCGAAGGTTTTATCTACTAAATTACCGACTTTGTTCTCAAAACTATTATCAATTTTCATATTTAACACCTCCTTCCTATAAGGATTGTTAGATTACCAAGGAATTCATTTGATAAATCTGTGTTACCTAGTTTATTAAATCGATCCATCTGATCAGCAATGCGATCAGAAATTAAATCTTTTTTCAGTACATCGGTAGCGAAATTACTGTGGACTGAATCAGCGAGAGTTGATAAACCTGTAATTTGAGAATCTTTCAAGGCTTCAACTCCTTCTACTTTTAATCTATTTCCGGTAACTGAAGTGTCAAATGATAATCCTTTCAATTGTTACCGTATCAGTTTTTTATCTGACACATCTTATAGTTTCCTATAAGTTCAGCATATCTGTTCATCTTAATAAGATGTTGGGCGCTCGTGGACTGATTATTCTCTTCGCTAGTCACAATCTATGCGTTGCACCTTCTTAGTTTAGTAAAACGAAAAACTAAGCTTGGCTCAGGGTTCTCATATCGAAAGACTTAGAGTTCCTTGAATTCACCCAATGCACTCATAACATCGCTGTAATGAGGGGCAATCTATTATAGATTATAAATTGTTTTTAGAAAAAGAACAAGTTTGATATCAATATAAAGTATCTAAAAAACATCTTTGTACAACACATGGTGGTGAAAACATGAAAATCCAAGAATTATTAAAGAATTCAGAAAAAACTTTGAACAAAATTTCAACTGAAACAGGAATAGTACATTCAAAGCTTTACAAAATTAAAAATGGGCAGCAGCACGGTTTGAAATTACAAGATGCATTCAAGTTAGCTGATGCTTTAGGCGTTGATATTAACGAATTTAGAGGGGATGAGGAAGATGAATCACGATAGTAAGAAGTTTCTATATTGGTCAGTTGTCACAGTTGCATATTTCATTGGCAGGGCATCAGCGATTGAATACAATTTTAATGGCTACATCACAACACTATTATTTTGGGCTTTAGTTGGAAATGCATATAAGGCCTATCAATATTCTAAGACAGCCGACCTATTTATATGGATTGAGGAGGACTAAATATGAAAACAAGAGCAATTGATTGGATCAAAGAGCAGCGCCAACAACAGATTGAAATATCAGTGAAAGCATATGCTGAAAGTGGTGATGTAGTGCATCTAGAAGATATCGAAGCAATCAATGAGCATTATGACGATATTTTAAAAGATTTACACACGACACCTATAGTTCTCAAGGCACAAAATTATTCATGAATGAGGTGAAAACATGCGAAACGGTGTATACGACTTAGACGACCAACAATATTATCCATCAGATGACGAATTACCGACATTTGAGGTTCAGCTAACTGGAATAGTGTTAGTTGATGCAGAAGATGAAGATGAAGCTAAAGACTTAGCAAGTATGTTTGATGTGGATCACTGGGAAAAGGAAATTTTAGATTAAAAAAGACACCTTTTGCAGAAGGTGCCTAAAGAAAATTATCTATAAAAATTATAGCACAAATTAGGAGGAAATAAATATGTCGAATGAATTAGCGGTATTACAGAAAGATATTACAGACAAAGTTAGCAGCAAGGTGGCGGAATTGGAAAGTGAAGGGTTACAACTTCCAGCAAATTATAACTACTCAAATGCTTTGAAATCAGCGTTCTTCACGCTTCAAAAAACTCAAAACCGTCAAAAACAATATGTTTTACAAGCATGCACACCGACATCAATTGCTAATGCCTTGCTAGACATGGTTACACAAGGTTTAAGCCCTGCTAAAAACCAATGCTACTTTGTGGCTTACGGTAGCGAATTGGAACTTCAACGGTCATATTTTGGCACACAAGCAGTAGTTAAACGGTTATCAGAAGTTGATGATATTTGGGGAAATGTGATTTATGACGGAGATCAGTTTGAAATGACTATTGATGAATTTGGCCGTGAACGATTAGTTGATCATAAAACTTCATTCTTAAACCGTGATAACGACATTTTAGGTGCTTACGCAATCGTTAAAACACAAGACGAAGGCGAATTGCTGACAGTCATGACAATGAAAGAGATTCAAACATCATGGAATCAATCAAAAACAAATCAAAGTGTGCATAAGAAATTCCCACAAGAGATGGCCAAGCGTACAGTAATCAATCGTGCTGCTAAGAACACCATCAATACGAGTGATGATAGTGACCTATTAGTCGATGCAATCAACCGCACAACTGACAACGAAAACGATTATGACAATGAACGTATTGACGTGACGGAAACAGCGAAAACTAATGACTTGCTAGGCGATTTCAAGAAACAGCAAGCGGAAAAGACTGTTGATAAACCTGTGGCAAAGGAAGAACAGGAAGAAGAATCTCAAGATGCTGAATATTCAGAAGTAGAAGAAACAACAGAAAAACCTACTTATGCTTCTGGTGTTGATTGGGATGTGTACACAATCCCACAAATTAAAGCATCACTAGATAAGAACAATGTTGATTATCCTTCAAATGCCAAAAAGGCAGAGTTAATCGAACTTGCAGAAGAATTTATGCTGATGAAACAGGAATTTGAAAATAATCAAAAAGAGCAAGAAACGCAAGATGAAAATGAAACAGTAGAAACTAAAACCGTTCAAACAGTTGAAGGTGAAAAAGAGTTACCTGCCAATTTAGTTGATGCAATGTTTGAAGAAACAGAAGACAAGCAAACAGAAGATAACTCACAACAAGAAAGTGAAGCAGTTGATTTATTCGGCGGAAATATCGGTGACTACTATGACGAAAACTAAACAAAATTACGATTTAACAAAAGATGAAGATTACTATTCAAACGGTGCTAGTTGGCTATGGATGGGCGTATCGCAATACAAAGATTTCATGAAATGCGAAGCGGCAGCATTAGCCAAGTTAAAGCAAGATTGGCAACCAACATCAGACCCGCAAGCATTGTTAGTTGGGAATTATGTGCATAGCTATTTCGAGAGCAAAGAAGCTCATGAAGAATTTAAAGAAAATAATTCAGACAAGTTATTCAAGAAAAATGGCGATTTATACAAAGCATTTGAAGTTGCAGACGATATGATCAAGCGACTAGACGAATGGCCACTATTCAAATTCCTATGGCAAGGCAAACACGAGGTGCCTGTTACAGGCGAGTTGTATGGCGCTGAATGGAAAGGAAAAATCGACTGCTTAAACGTTGATAAAGGCTACTTTGTGGACATCAAAACAACAGCGGACATTCATAAGCGTTTTTATTCAAAGAAATATGCAGGTTGGACGAATTTCGCACAAGAATACGGCTATGCCTTGCAAATGGGTGTATATCAAGAATTGTTAAAAATGCAATACGGAAAAGAGTTTAAAGGTTACATTTTGGCGGTGTCTAAGCAAGACCCGCCAGAAGTAGCGGCAATTGAATTCCGCGAGAATGATATTGAGTTTGAAATGCACTACTTGAAGTTAAATATCGAACGAATTGAACAAGTTAAAAGTGGCGAGATTGAGCCTACACCATGCGGAACGTGCGAATACTGCCGTGGGCATTACAACCCAGAAGCATTTGTGTTTGCGGATGAATTAATTGATTAAGTAGGAAGTGATAGGTATGGCACAGAGAAGGATGTTTAGCAGAAAAATAACTGAAAGCGATCAATTCCTTGATATGCCAATGAGTGCACAAGTTTTATATTTCCATATCAACATGCAAGCGGATGATGATGGCTTTGTAGGAAATGCAAAAACAATTAAGCGAATGATAGGCGCTAGTGATGATGATTTAAAGCTGCTAATTGCTAAACAATTTTTAATACCTTTTGAAACTGGAATTGTAGTTATTCGAGATTGGAAAATACATAACTATATTCAGAAAGATAGATATAGTGAAACCTTTTACCAACACGAAAAAGCACAGCTAGAAACATTGGGAAATAAGCAATATCAGCGAATGGATACAGAATGTATACAAAATGTGTCCAGTTTGGATACGCAGGTAAGGTTAGGTAAGGATAGGTTAGGTAAGGATAGAGATATACAGTCGAGTTCTGACGAACTAGACGACATCCCTTACAAAGAAATCATAGATTATTTGAACGAAAAGACGAACAGTCAATTCAGAAACTCAACTAAGAAAACTCAAACACTAATCAAAGCAAGATTTGCAGAAGGCTTTAATCTTGATGATTTCAAGAAAGTCATTGATACCAAAGCAACAGAATGGTTGAACGATAGCAAAATGAGTAAATTCCTAAGACCAGAAACCTTATTTGGCACTAAGTTTGAAAGTTACCTAAATCAAAAAGCTATAAATAACCGGACTGAATACAATCCGAATGCAGAAATTAATGAGGAGTTGGGATTTTAGATGAAATCAATATGGTTGCATATTAAAAAAACAGAACAGACCTGCCCAACTTGTGGCAATCCGCTATATCAGCACAAGTTAAATCCGGATGTGTTGACTTGTATGGAATGTGGTAGAAAACGATTGGATGAAAAAGACAAGGAACTTGAATACTTGGGCGGTGAAATGGCTTTGAAGCATGACACTTACGATGTGTTTTATAAAAACAGTATTGTCGAGGACATTACTTTGAAAGGCGCTAGCTTTGATAGTTATGAAACCAATGATAGTGAAACTGCTGAAAACAAACAAAAAGCAATGGATATTGCGAATAAATACCTACAAGGAGCAGCATTTAATGCCATTTTGCAAGGTAAGCAAGGAACTGGGAAAAGCCACTTGGCTATCTCGATATTGAAACAGATTAACGAAAACAGCAACCCTTATAAAAAGTGCCTATTCATTGATTTTGCTTCAATCATTGCTCAAGTACGTGATTTTAAACATGAAACCACAATAAGCGAAGGGCAGGCAATCAAAATGATGAGTGAAGCTGATTATCTAGTGATTGACGATATTGGTGCTGAAGCTATGACCATTGGAAATGGATCTAAAGAGTTTATATATCGAATTTTGCAATCGGTAATGCAAGCAAGGCAAGGTAAGTCAACAATATTGACGACTAACTTATCAAGCGCCGACTTATCAAACTTATACGGAAGTAAGCTAACCAGTCGCCTATTGCGAGGCATTAAAGGTCATGCAGTGATTTTTAGAAAAACAACTGATAAACGTATGGATTATGAATTTTAGGAGAAAAGCAATGACAGTAACTTATGCGGGCTTTGGCGACACCAGAGCCCTTGAAATGGAATACGAAGGTAAATGGCGAATCCATAACGGCAGTACGTGGGTACATGGATTTGAAACTAAAGCAGAAGCAATATTCTGGTGTAAGAAGTGGAATGGTCAAGCAGTAGCTTTGGCAACCTTTAACCCAGAAACAGGATTAAATTCTTATACAGATATGACATTTATGTGAGGTGGATATGAAAGAGATTGTAATACCTTACGAATTAATGGACTTGAACGCATATATCAACAATAACAGGGCTAATCGCATGCAGGGTGCTAAATCAAAACGAGCCTATACAAGGTTATGTGCGTTGTCAGTTAAAGCAGCGATGAACCAAGGTCTTGAAATCAAAGAAGATGAAATGCCTATTGATTTGCATTTCAAATGGTATGTGCCAAATAGAAAAAAAGATAAAGATAATATCGTCTTTGGTAAGAAGTTCATTTTGGACGGAATGCTAAAGGCGGGATTAATTGAAAATGATGGTTGGAAGCAGATAGGAAATTTTACGGATACGTTTGTAGTGGATAAAGAGAATCCCAGAGTAGTAGTGGTAATCAAAGGAGCAAACGAATGACAAAAATCAAAATTAACGAAAAGTATCAAATTGAAGTTGACCGGTACAACTACACATTAGTCGAAACTATTAAATACGTGAACAAAAAAGGCGAAGCTGATGAACGTGACAAACCGCTGGGGCATTATCCATCATTAGAAAATGCACTTATAGCTTTAAGCCGTTTAATGACTATTAGAGAGCGAGAAACATATTCGCTAGACGAATACATTACCCAGTCAATTGAAAGCTCAAAAACAATACGCAACAGTCTTAAATTGAAAGTTAAAGACTTGGAGGAACTAAAATGATGAATTCGGTGCAATTAATCGGCAGATTAACTAAAGATATAGATTTGAGATACACACAATCAGGAACAGCGGTAGGATCTTTTAACTTAGCGGTTGAACGAAACTTTAAAAATGCAGACGGAGAACGTGAAACAGACTTTATTCGTTGCCAGATTTGGCGAAAGGCAGCGGAAAATCTAGAAAAATTCACAAGTAAAGGCTCTTTGATTGGTATCGAGGGGAGTGTTCAGACTCGGAACTATGAAAATAACCAAGGCCAAAGAGTTTATGTGACTGAAATTAACGTAGACAACTTTACTTTGCTAGAAAGCAAGAAAGATAGCCAAAATAATCAAATGGCGAATGATTACAGCTTTCAAAATGCAACCGATGGTAATTACATGCAAAGCAACCAAAACAGCTCACAAGGCAATTTAAACGCAAATGCGAATGGCGGAAGTATCAACGTGACGGATGATGATTTGCCTTTCTAAAAGAGGTGACGATAAATGAACTACTTTGCACTTTATAAGGGTGACAGCATTATTACTCACGGTACGCTGATGTTTATCAAAAATCAGACGGGCAGGAGCATAAGACAGTTACTTAAATTTAGATTTAAAAACCGAGAGAACTACAAATTGATTTTGGTGGAAGAGATAGAGGACGAATTATGACAATCAGATTTAACCCACAAGGCTACCAGCCAACAAAGAAAGAACAGGCTGACAATAATATCGACAATTTTGACCAGCGTATAGAAAAAGCACTTGATTATTTAAGTGCTGGATTTACGAACGAAAGACAGTTCATCAGTGAAATCAATGTTGCTCATAGCAATTACAAGTGAAATCAACGGAAAATCTACAACTTGGAGGACTAACTATGAAAATGACACAAGACCAATACACTGTATGGGCCAATGCTACTCATGACGTAGGTGGTCACTACTACAACATGATTTGTTTTGTTGACTGTTTAGAAACTGCTGACACAAACCTACACTATTCACTCACTCATGGTAAATCTTGGTTCGATGATGTGTTCCCAGAGTACCGTCAAGATAGTGGGCGGTTTATGCGAGTGTGGCTTGGGGATGAAAGTATTGAAGTGGAGGACTAACTATGAACTTACAAGAGGAACTAAAAGCGTTGAAAGAACGTATCGCTGAATTGGAAGAACTAGCAAAGGAGGAGCAGGAATTTCCGCAAAATGGTGATATGTATTGGCTCATTGAAGATTCAACAGAAGTGAGTAGATATGTTTGGGAGGGTGATGATTTTGATAACCAACATCTGCCTATTGGTAACGTGTTTAGAACACAAGAACAAGCACAATTCGCAGTTGAAAAACTTAAAGTTGAAGAAGAATTGCGGAAGTTTAGTAAACCTTTTGAGCCAATGGAAGGTAACTTTTTTATGGCATACAATTCACATACCGAAAGTTTAGAGATTAACCGTTATTTAAAAACCAATACTCAAGGTGTCATTTACTTTGGCAGTAGAGAAGAACTACGACAAGCTGTCGAATC
Source organism: Bacillota bacterium (assembly GCA_023442905.1). Taxonomy (GTDB): domain Bacteria; phylum Bacillota; class Bacilli; order Lactobacillales; family Aerococcaceae; genus Aerococcus. The sequence continues at coordinate 16,073 of JAEZWY010000056.1, forward strand.
CGTCGGAGTTGACCGTATTAAGAAATACCTATTCGGAGTGGAGGACTTAATAAATGACTAAAGTAACAGTATATTCAAAACCGAATTGCATGCAGTGTAATTTTACTAAAAAATGGCTGAAAGAGCGGAATATTCCTTACACAGAATTAAATGTTAAAGAAGATGAAGATGCTCTATCTAAAATAAAAGAAATGGGTTACCAAGCGGTGCCTGTGATTGTTACCGAAACAGAAAAATGGTATGGGTTCCAACCAGACAAGTTGGCTAAGTTGTTGAGTGATTAATATGGACTTAATAACACAAATACTAGTATGCATTGGTGCTTTTGCCGTAATTGTCGTGGTAGGTACTTTTGTAGAGATACTACTTGTTACGGTAGAAGACATTATCGCAGAACGTGAGCAGGAAAGGGAAAGGTCAAAATGGCGTACAAAAAAGTAACGGTAATTCAAGGGAAAATAGGTTGCTTAGAAATAGACGGGGAAAGTGCCTATGAGCAAGTAGATAGACAGGTTAAATCTAATAAGCAAGATATCTATGTAAACGAGGATATCGGCAGTATGGTGACTGAGAGAATCATTAGGGCAAGTGATATTGAAGCGTACTATGTTAAGGATGTAATAAACTAGAAGGAGTGTTGGCATGCTATTTCCAGAAGTTGATGAAAAAGCTACAAAAGAAAAAGTGGATAGTTTACTAAAGAGTTATCATAAGATTAGACGTCTGTCAGGCATGCCAATTGAGCAGAAGGTCACAGCAACATATAGCCTAGATCCGAAGAGCTTTACGGGTATGAATTCAAGCGCAATTGAGAATGGGACTATTAAGAAATTAGATGCAGTTAGTTTATATCGTGATATCAATGCTGCAATTAATACCTTGGATGCTTATTCTAGAAAACGGATATATGATAAGTACATCAATTCAACTAGATTTTATGACTATGAAGTATTTAGTGCAGAACAGATTAGTGAAGCAACTTACTATCGTGAGGTTGGTAAAGCTATGATAGAATTTGCGGAAGCTTTTCAAAGTGGTAGTTTGCTAGTTTTTGAAAATGAGTGATTATTGATTGAAAGTTGACAGAATGGTGATTGATTAATCGTGTATTATGCTAATTGAGATAAGTGGCTAATGCTTATCTTGGATTTTCTCCTTTTTTGGATCACCATTCGTGAGGTAAACGAGTAAAGTCCTTGAGCCACAGAAATGGTGCAAGGCAAAAGTTGGGCACCTCCCGACTATATATAACAGTGACTATGCTTGGTAGCGAGAATACAGCACGATTCTGTGGGTTCGATTCCCACAATAGTTATAGCAAGGCACGGTCAGCTCAAATAATGAAGCTCATTTAATCATCACTGACTAACCTTGCTTTTTTAATAAAAAGGAAACAGCTCATTTGCTGGCCTGATTTGCTTAGTAGCGTCGGGTTTATAGGTAGAGGTCATGCTTGCATGGCTTTTGCCGATTTTTTAAATAACATCAACAGCTACCCAGTCTTTAGATAGACACACTTACGAGTGACGGGTGGCTTTTTATTACGTCGTGAGGTGATTGATATGTGTAGTGATATGCAGATGAATAAGGAGAGTGATCCAACTATCTCGGACTACTCAACGTGTGGGTAGGCATTGCTGCTATGTGATATAAGGAGTTGTGATAACTATTCTAGATACTTCAAGTAAGAAAGCTAGACGAATATTCTATACAAGTTCTGATTGGCGAACGATGCGAGCTTATATATTAGAGCGCGATAACTATGAATGCCAATGGTGTAAAAGAGATGGTAAAGTTACTAGTCAATTAGAATCAGTCCTTGAAGTAGATCATATCAAAGAGCTGAAAGACTATCCTGAACTTGCACTTGATGAAACTAATTTAAGAACACTGTGTAAAGATTGCCATAACAAACGGCATGAACGCTTCAATTATCGCGAAAAAAAGAAAAATATAAAATGGAACGATGAGTTTTGGTAGGGGATACCCCCGGTCGAAAAGGTTGATACAAAGCCATTCTGGGGAACCGGTGGGAGGGGTCTTTTGCACGGACGTAACCGTTTCTAGCACCCCTATCCCCCGCCATATTAATGTTTGAAGAAAGGAGGTTGAGTATGGTTGGAATTGAATATTAACACACGAATTAAACGACTAAGAAATGAGCATAAATTAACTCAAAAAGAGTTGGCTGAATCAGCAAATATTTCTGAATCTTACTATCGAAAAATTGAAACAGGCAACAATTCACCGAGTATAGAAACGCTTAATAATATTGCCAAAGCATTAGATGTTTCCTTACTTTATTTAATCAATGACCGTATAGAAGAGATGGAAAATCGTTCTGAAATTGAAGAACTAAGATTACGTGAGATTTTCAGAAATATACCAAAAGAGCAACTAGATATTGCTGAAGGTTTAATCATTCAAGCTGCTCGACTACGTATCCTTTTGGATGACAATTGGAAGGATATTTTGGAGAATGGAGAGTATGAGCGATTTAGAC